>CAZRIS010000001.1:0-19722 GCA_964600205.1 uncultured Candidatus Peribacteria bacterium
TAACTAAAAAATTCCCTAATTTTAGGGAATTTTTTAGACTCTTATTTTTGTTTTCTTAACCTCCACATTTGAACTTCAAGAATTATTTAAAAGTGGATTTAGATTATCTGATTTTATTTCTGTTCAATTTAAATTATTTAATAAATTATTTAATTCTTTATCATTTAAATCAATATTTTCTAAATCAATATTTACTTGTTCTACTTCATTTTCATCTACTTTATCTACTGCAAATAATGCTTTTATTACCTTAAATCAAATTTCATCCATTAGGTTTTCAAATTTATGGAAAGCTTTTTCTTTGTATACAACCAAAGGATCTTTTTGTGCATATCATTCAAAAGCTACTTCTTCTCTTAATTTACTCATTGAATCTATATGTCTCATCCATAATTCATCTATACTAGATAGAACAATTCTTCTTTCTAGATCATAAAATTCTTCTAAGCTAGGGGCTTTTTTCTTTATTTCTTCTAATTCTTCTAAGGCAATATTTACAATATATTTAGTTAATTCTTCTTTGTCTTCTATATTTGATACATCATCTAGTTCTATTTTATCATTTATAGCATCTCTTTCTAGGAAATCATTTATATCTTTTATTACTTTTTTATGATCAATAGTTCAGTCTGAAACATTTGTAGCATTATTTACTATCTTTCTTATTTGTTCTTCCAAGAAAAATTTTATATCATCTTCTATATTTTCACTATCAAGAATTTTATTTCTTTTAGAATAAATTATTTCTCTATGCTTATTTATCACATCATCATATTGTAAAACATGTTTTCTTATATCAAAATTATATCATTCTACTTGTTTTTGAACTGAAGTTATTTTTCTTGTAAGCATTCAAGAATTTATAAGAGGTTCATCATCTGGAAGTGAAGCAAATACAGGAGAATTAAAAGCAGAAAATAATTTGTCTCAACCAAAAATTCTCATTATATCATCATTTGGAGAAACTAAAAATTGAGTTATTCAAGGGTCTCATTGTCTTCAAGCTCTTCATCTTAGCTGATTATCAATTCTTCTTGTTTCATGCTTTTCTGATCAAATTATATAAAGTCCTCCAAGCTCTTTTACTCATTCTCATAATTTTATATCTGTTCATCTTCAAGCCATATTTGTAGCAATAGTTACTGCTCATTTTTCTCAAGCTTTTGCTACAATTTCAGCTTCTTGTTTATGATGTTTTGCATTTAATACATTATGTGGAATTCAAGCTTCTTTTAGTTTTTGGCTTAAATATTCAGATTTATCTACAGATACAGTTCAAACAAGTATTGGTTGTCATGTTTTATGAACCCTTTTTATTTCTTTTACTATCCATTCAAATTTTCATTTTTCATTTTTAAATAAAAGATCTTTTCTATCTTCTCTTATAACTGGTTTATTTGTAGGAATCACCAAAGTTTCAAGTCAATAAACTTTGTAAAATTCTTCTTCTTCAGTTTTTGCTGTACCAGTCATTCAAGCTAATTTCCAATACATTCTAAAGAAATTTTGGAAAGTTATGCTTGCTAGAGTCTTGCTTTCTTGTTGGATTTCTACTCATTCTTTTGCTTCTATTGCTTGGTGAAGTCAATCACTATATCTTCTTCATGGTAATACTCTTCAAGTATGTTCATCTACGATTAAAACTTCTCAGTCATGAACTATATAATCTTTGTCTTTTATATATACTCATTCTGCTTTTATAGCATTTTCTATATGATGAAGGTCATTATAATGAGCTGAAACATAGATATTATCTACTTTTAGCATTTTTTCTATTTTTTCTATTCAAGCTTCTGTTAAAGTAGCTGTTTTTTGTTTTTCATCTATTTTATAATCAACTCATTTTTGTAATTGTTTTGCTATTTGAGCAAATTTTAGATATTTGCTAGTAGGTTCATTATCAGGCATTGAAATAATTAATGGTGTTCTTGCTTCATCTATTAAAATCGAATCAACTTCATCTATTATTGCAAAAAATAATCTAGATTGAACTTTGTCTTCTTTTTTTATTACCATATTATCTCTAAGATAATCAAAACCTAGTTCATTATTTGTACCATAAACTATATCTTTAGAATAATTTTCTTTTTTTGATCTTTTATCTTGGTCATGAGTTATAAAACCAACTTCAAGTCATAAGGCATTATATAAAATTCACATTTCTTCACTATCTCTTTTTGCTAGATAATCATTAACAGTAACTATATGAACAGGATTTCAAGTCAAAGCATTTAAGTAAGCTGGCATAGTTGCTACAAGAGTTTTTCATTCTCAAGTTTTCATTTCTGCTATATTTCAGTCATGAATAGCAAGTCAACCTACAAGCTGAACATCATAAGGAATCATATTCCACTCAAGAGTTTTTCAATCTTTTAGTTCAAAAGTTTTTCCATTTAATAATTTTGTTGTGTGTTTTACTAATGCAAAAGCTTCTAATTTTATTTTATCAAGAAGTTCTTTTATTTTTTTAGCATCTTCTTCTTTTTCGAAATCTAGATCTTTAAAAAGCTCTTTAAATTCTTTTGTTTTTTGTTTTACTTTTTCTAGATCATAATCTTTAAATTTTTCTTCCAAAGAATGTATTTCTTTTACAAGGCTAGTATAATATTTCACCTTTTTTTCACTTGGATCACCAAATATTTTTTTAATTAAATTTTCTAGCATTTTATTTTTTAAAATGAAATAAACTGAAAAGGATTATATAAAAAAAAGATTTTTTATCAAATATTTAAACTATAAAAAAATTAGAAAAAAAAAGAAATTTTGTTATAATAATTTTTGTTAGAATTTTAAGTGTGAAAAAATGAAAATATTAATATTTTGAGATGTTTATTGAAGAATAGGTAGAAAAGCTTTGAAAAAAGAATTACCTATTTTAAAAGAAAAGTATAGTCCAGATTTTGTTATTGTAAATATAGAAAATGCAAGTTCAGGAAGAGGTCCAATAGAAAAACATGCAGAATTTTTTGAAAATCTTTGAATTGATGTTATGACTTCTTGAGACCATATTTTTGATAATGAAGAAAAAATAAAAAATTTTTTAAATAAAGATAACTCAAAACTTATAAGACCATTAAATTTTTATGAATCAAAAGATTTTGAAATTCCTTGAAAGTGATATAAAGTAATTGAAAAAAATGGGAAAAAACTACTTGTGATAAATCTTATGAGTGAAACTTTTATGAAATATAATTTAGCTAATCCATTTTTAGTCATAAAAAATTTTTTATCTAATTTACAAGAAAAATTTGATGCTATAATTATTGATTATCACAAAGAAGTAACTTCTGAAATTCAAGCTTTAAGATTTTTTTTGGATTGATGGGTAAGTTTTATTTTTTGAACTCATACTCATGTTCAGACAAATGATGAATTTATAAGTGAAAAATGAACTTGAATAATTACAGATGTATGAATGGTTGGACCTTATCCTTCTGTTATTTGAGCTGATTTTTCTAGTCTTGAGAAAAGATTTTTGACTTGAATAACAAAATGAAAAATAGAGCAATCTTTAGTTAAAAGTTATCTAGTAAATTGAGTTTTTGTTGAAATAGAAAATTTTAAAACAAAAAAAATAGAAAAAATAAGAATTTTATCTAGTTTATAATTTATTTTTATGAAAAAAGGTTTTACATTATTTATAATATTTATAATTTTTGTAATTAGTTTTTTATCTTTGATTTTAATATTAAATTATTTAGATCCTTTTAGTAAGCCAATATTAGCTGTTAGTTTTTTGGTTTTAACTTTTATTTTTTCTATAACTTCATTTTTTTGTTTAATTTTGTATTTTTTCAAAAAAATTTATTATAGATGAGAAGTTTATGAATATCACATAAAAACAAGTTTTAGACAAGGTTTTTTTATTGCTTTATTTTTTTTATTTTCTATAATATTTTATATTTTTAAAGCACCACTTTTTGTGTCAATTAGTTTACTTTTGATATTTTTTATTTTTTTGGAATTATTTATATCTAATTTAAAACAAAATTAAAATGAGAAAAGATTTACTTCATATTTGAGCAAAAAAACTTAGCTATGAAATTAGAGAAATAGTAGAAATTGCTAAGAAAATTGAAAAAATCACAAAAAAAGAAATTATTTGGGAAAATATTTGAGATCCAGTTGCAAAATGAGAAGAAATTTGAGATTGGTTAAAAAATATAGTAAAAAATGCTTGTGAAGAAAATTGTGTTTATGGTTATTCTCCTACTAGATGATTGGATAAAACAATAGATTATTTGATTAGTAAAAACTCAAGATTAAAAAAATGAGATATAATTTTTTTTAATGGTTTATGAGATGCTATAAATAAGATTTATAAATCACTTGCTTTTGATTCTAGAGTTATTTGACCAAATCCAGCTTATTCTACTCATTCTTCAGCAGAAGCAGCTCATGCTGGTAGTGATCATATTACTTATAGATTAAATCCTTTTGACAATTGGAATCCAGATTTAGAAGAATTAGAAAATAAAGTAAAATATAATCCAAATATAGTTTGAATTTTGGTTGTAAATCCAGATAATCCAACTGGAGCTGTTTTTAAAAAAGAAGTTTTAGAAAAAATTATAGAAATAGCAAAAAAATATAATTTATTTGTTATTTTTGATGAAATTTATGAAAAATTAGTTTTTGAAGAAAAAGATAGAGTTTTACTTTCAGATATAATTTGAGATGTTCCAGGAATTTCTATGAAATGAATTAGTAAAGAATTACCTTGGCCTTGAGCTAGGTGTTGACGGATTGAAGTTTATAATAAAGATAAGGACAAGAATTTTTCAGAATATATTGATTCTATTTTAGCTTCAAAAATGCTTGAGGTGTGTTCCACTACTTTGCCTCAATATGTTATTCCAGAAATATATGAAAGTGAGGAATTTAAAAAAAGTTTGAATTCTAGAATAGAAAAATATCAAAAAAGAGCAAAATTAGCAAAAGAAATTTTTTCTAAGAATAATAAAATAAAAGTAGTAGAACCTAAAGGAGCTTTTTATTTATCTGTTATTTTTAATTTTGATAATTTAAAAACTGATATAAATTTTGATATTGATAACCAAGAGATAAAAAGAATTATAGAAGAAAAAATTTGAGATAATAATAGATTTGATATGAAATTTTGTTATTATTTATTAGCAAAATCTTGAATTTGTGTAGTTCCTCTTAGCAGTTTTAATTCTAGTTATGATTGATTTAGAATGACTTTACTTGAAGAAGATTTAGATAAATATAAAAAAATTTTGCTTACTATAAATGATTTTATAAATAATTTATAAAATTTAATGATAAAAAAAATAGTTACATTTTTAGTTTTTATCTTTTTTATTTTTTGAATAAGTTCTGCTTTTGCTTTGACAAAAAAAGAAAAAGCAGCTATTTTGAAAAAATTTAATAAGGATGAAAAAAATTTTATTTTTGATACTCAGATTGATTTCTGAGATATTTCTGTGTCGAAATTGTTTTCATCAAAAAATAAAATGAATATTTTTGAAAATATTAGAAATAATGTTTCAAAAAAAAGAGAGGATATTGAAAATAAGAGAAAATTTATTTTAAATGAAATAGTTAATTTGGAAACTGCAATAAAGGATTTAGATAAACAAATAAAAGATTTGGAAAATGAAGTTAATAAAATAAATAGAAATATTATAGAGACAAAACAACAAATAAGAGAAAATGAAAAAAAGATAAATTCTTATACAATAAAAACGAAAATAATAAAAGATACTTTGATTAAATATATAGTTTATTTATATAAAAAATGAAATTTAATTTTTGATAAATGAAAAATAGATACTTTGAAAGCTATAATATTAAGTTGAGAAAATATAGGTGATATTCTAGATGATATGTATTATAAACAGCTTATTTGATTAGCAGGAAGAGAACTTATAAAAAAGTATAAAAAAGCTATGTTTAGGCTTTATACTCAAAAACAGGCTTTGGAAGAATCAAGTATTAGATTAAAAAAATTAAGAAAGGATTTTATACTAAAAAGAAATATTTTAGAGAGTAAGAAAAAATATAAAGAAAAAATATTAAAAGTTTCAAAATGAAAAAATAGTTTGTATCTAAAATATATAAAAGATAAAATAAAAATAGAAAGAAAATTGAAATTAAGAGCAATGGCAGAAAAAATAAAATTTTATTCTATTTCAAAAAAGATTTTAGATAAATTTGGATGTAAATATGTAGATATTACCAAGAATACTAGAGAATATAGAAATCTTACTCCAAAATGTTTGGATTTAAATAAAATGATTTATGCAGAATCAAAACTTAGATCTTTTACTAAACCTTATCCAAATATATTTTCTTGGCCAGTTTATCCTGCTTATTGAATAAGTGCTTATTATAAAGATCCTTCTTATAGAAAAGAATTTTGAGAAGATCATTATTGAATAGATATAGTTGCTAAACAATGAACAAAAATAGAAGCTCCAGCAGATTGATATGTTATAGCTTTAAGAGAACCTAAGCCTTGAAATTATTCATTTTTAGCTTTAAAGCATCCAGATTGATTTGTTACTGTTTATGGGCATTTAAGTAAGATTTTTGTAAAAAAATATGATTTTGTTCATGCTTGAGATATAATTTGAGAAACAGGTTGAGAATATTGAACTCCTTGAGCTTGAGTTATAACTACTTGACCTCATCTTCATTTTGAAGTTTATAAAGATTGAGAACATAGAGATCCATTAGAATTTTTGAATTTATCATTTTTGAATTATAAAGATATTCCTTCAAAATATAGAATAAAATTTTATGAAGATTATAGAGAAAGGACTTGATTAGAGTATAAGACAGAAGATAAAAATTCTCAAGTATTTAAAATTCTTTGAAGTACAGAAATAGAAAGACAGAAATATTTATTATCTCATTATGCTACACCTGCTTTTTCTGACTGGAATATGTGGGTTGATGAAGCTTTGAACTGGAATATTGATCCAAGTTTTATGATGTGTATTTGATTAGCTGAAACAGGTCTTGGTCATCATCTAAAAACACCATATAATGTATGAAATGTATGAAATACAGATTCTTGAGATACTTGGAGTTTTCCTAATGCTAGAGTATGAATTTATTGGATATGAAGAGTTTTAAATAATAAAATTTTATGAAAATATAATAAATTATCTGAACTTAGTAGATATTGAAATAAAACTTGAGCAATTTATGCCTCTAGTCCAGATCATTGGCATAATAATATAGTAAAATGTTTAAGTGCATTAAAATGAAGATATATTCCAGATGATTATAATTTCAGAATAAGGTAGAAATTTGTATTATAAAAAGATATATGTTAAAATATTACTAGTATTTTAATATATATCTTTTTTTTATGAGAAAAATTTTTTATATTTTGATTTTTTATTTATTTTTTTTGGAAAAAACTTTTGCAATTTGAAGTAAAGAAATTAATAAAACAAAAGAAAATGTAAGTTTTATAAAAAGTTTTTTATCTACAGATTTACTTTTAAATATTTTATTTGCTTCTTTAGTATTAATTGTTACTTTTGCTTTAACTAAAATTGTTTCTTCTAAAATTGAGTCTTATATAGAGAGAAATTCTAATTGAGAAAGTAGGGAAGAATTAGTTTGAGTTTTAACTAGGGTATCAAATATATCAATACTTACTTTGTGAGCTGCTATTTCACTTTGAATTTTGGGTGTAGATATGGGGATTTTTATGTGAGGTTTGGGTTTTTGACTTGGTTTTACTTTGAAAATATTTTTATCAAATTTTATTGCTTGAGTTATAATGGTTACCCAAGATTCTTATCATAATTGAGATTTGATAGAAATAGAATGAAAAATGTGATATATTAGAAGAATTAATGCTCTTTTTACAGAAGTTGAACAATTTGATTGAGTTATATTTCATATTCCAAATGTAAAATTTTTAGAAAATAATGTTCAAAATTTTCATACCAATAGTAAAAGAAGAATTGAAATAAATGTTTGAGTAGATTATTCTACAGATTTAGTAAAAGCTAAAAAAGTTTTATTACAAGTATTAAATACTTTTCCAAATATTTTAAAAGCTCCAGAGCCTGATATTTTTATAACAGATTTTAAAGATAGCTCTATAAATATTAGTGTAAGATTTTGGATAGATAGTAAGTGAGAATATTTTAAAACAAAATCTAATGTAACTGAAACGATTAATTTAGCATTTAAACAAGCTTGAATTACAATTCCTTTTCCACAAGTTACACTTAGTAATAGAAAAGATTTTGAAGTGAAAGTTGAAAATAAATAATAAATTAAAAAAAGTTTTTAATATTTTATAATGTTAAAAACTTTTTTTTGTTTTTAAATAAATAAAAACTAAGTTTTATTTTTTTATATTAAGAAAAAAATAAATAATTTTTATAGTAAAAAATATTTGATTTTTATAGTAAAAACTATATAATTTTTATAGTTAAAAAATATTTATTTAATCAATAAAAAGTTTTATGATAGTTTTTGAAAAAATTGTTAATAAAATGTGAAAAAAATGTTGAAAAATATTATTTAAAAATGATATTTTTGAATTAATTGATCCAGAAAAAAAGCAAGAAAATTTAAATAAATTAAATAAAATAATTTACAGATTAAAAGCTCAAAATATTATTTTTTCAATAAAATCTTGAGTATATATTGTTCCTAATATTGAAGATAAAAATTTAAATAAAATTGATTTAATAGAAAAATATTATTTTAAATTATTAAAAAAATATATTACTTATTATCTAGGAAGTGATTATTATATTTCTTCTAAAAAGGCACTAGAAATTCATAATAAAAATTATTGAGTTTTAGAGAAAATTTTTATTGTAAATAGAAACTTAGATAAAAAAATAAAAATTTGAAGTTATGAAATTATTTTTAAAACAATAAGTTGAAAAAATAATTGAAAAAAAATAAATTTATTTAATAAATTTAAAAAATTAAGAGTCAAAAAAAATATAGAATGATATGATTTTTGGATTTCAAATTTGGAATTAGCTTTAGTTGAAAGCTGTATGATTTCAGATAATTTGGAATGATTTGATTTAAATCTGATAAATAAGACAATAAAAAAATATTCTAAATTTTTTAATATAGAATATTTTTACTATATTTGAGAATATAAGTATATTATGGCTTTTAATAGATTAAAAGAATTATCAAAAAATATTGATCATAATTTATATTTAGTTTTTCTTGATATAATTAAAAAAAATTGATGATTATTTATTTGAGAATGATTAAGATGATTATAAAAAATCCGGACTCATTTTTGAGTCCGGATTTTTTATACTTGTTTATTTCTAAAAAACATAAATCAAGCTCAAAGGATTATAGATAATATTAAAAGTAAAATTAATTCAGGACCAGTTTTTACTTTTGTAGCTTCAGATAAATCTCAATTTTTTATATAAGTTCAACTTCATTCTACTTCAGGACATTCTTTAAAAGCTTGAACTTGGAAATAATCATATTTTACTTTTTTTCAAGTTAAATTTATTTCAAATATTTCTTTTTTTGTTTTTGCTACTTCTACTAATTTATCTCAATCTTGTTTAAAAACTTTGTAATAATCAGCATCTTTAACTTTATTCCAAGTAAGAACAGATTTATTTTTTAATTCTACAACTTTTAATCCACTTACATTTAAATTTAAATTTTTACATTTATCTATTTTTCAAGTGTTAACCTCTACTTTTTGAGTATTTCAAGTATTTGTTGTAGGAGCAGAGTTTAAAACTATTTTTTTTGTAGTTGTAAAAGTTGCTATATCTTTAAATGTTTCACTATGTCCTAAATCATCTTTTAATATTGCAGTTATTTTATAAGTTCCTGGTTTAGGAGCTATAAAATTTCAGCTATAAACTCAATCATCAGTTTCTTCTAATTTTATAACTTGGTCATTTACTATAATACTTACATTTTTTAATTTTGGGGTAGCATATAAATTAACTATCACTTTTTTTTGTTCTTCTACTTCTCATTTATCATTTAAGGGAGCAAGAGTTATTTTTTTAAATTTTGGTTTATTGTCATCTACTTTTATTGTTATTTTTTTTGAAGTTCATATTACTTTTTCTTCAGCATCAAGTGTGAATGCTTGAATTGTATTATCTCAAGTATCAAGTGGAGAAATTTCTTTTTCAAAAATTCAATCATTATTTGATATTGTATCAAAACTTGTTTTGTCATTTAATTTTATTCTTACTTTATGATTTTTAACAGTTTTTCAAGAAACTTTTATATGATTTTCTCAAATTGTTAATCAATCTTCAGGTGATAAAATTTGAATATCTACATTTTCTTGTTTTTCTTGCTTTTTTATTAATATTTTTGCTTCTCAAATTATATTTTCATTTGTATCTGTATCATATATTCAAAGTTTTTGTTCTCAAGGAGTATGAAAAATAACTCCATTTTCAAATTTCATTACTCATTCATTTGCAGCTGTAAAAGTATATCAGCTATCACTAGTTAAAGCTTCTGGTAATTCTACATTTTCATCTGTATCAGAAAATCAAATAATTGTTCAAAGGTAATCTTTTACTACTTCTCAGTTTTCATCAACAGCTTTAATAGTTAAATCAAGAGCTTCTCAAACTTGAGCTTCACTTTTATTAAAACTAACATCAAAATGATCTACAACTCAAGCAAATGCAAAGCTTATATTGAAGAATAAGGCTAAACTTAATATAATTTTTAGTAGGTTCATAATTATAAAATTATTAATTATTTTTTTATTATAATCTATTTTATTTATTTATAGCTAAATTTCTAGTTTTTTTTATAATTTTATATTGACTAAGCTTTAAAAATATTTTATAAATAAATAAAATTTCATTCATAATTATCTTTTTTTTCTATAGAGGTTATAAAAAATTGATAATTATTAAAATTATTTAAGATTAGGTCTTTATGTTTTGAATCAAGTTCACTTAAAAAATCATCTATTAATAATATAGGAGTTTTTCCTAAATATTTTTTTATAAATTCTATTTCAAGTAGTTTTAATTGAATAATTATTGATTTTACTTCTCATCTTGATCAAAAATCTATTACATTTTTATCATCAACAATAATTTTGAAATCATCTATATGAGGTCATATTTGAGTAGTTCAAAGAATTATATCTCTATTTAAATTTTTATTTAAATAATTTTCTATAGTTTCTCATATATTTTTTTTGTCTACTTTAGTTATATATTCAAAATCTATTTTATTTATTTTTCATAAAAAGAAATTTTTTGCTTGAGATATATTTTTTTTGAAAAAATCCACTATTCAAAATCTGTAATTATAGATTATTTTTGATATATTTGTAAATTTTTTATTCCAAAAATAAATTTCTTCTATTTTTGCTTTTTTTTCATTTATTGCTTTTAGAGTTTTATTTCTAGATTGTAAAATATTTTTATATTCTTTATAATATTTAGAATATTCTTTGAAAGTATTTGCTAAAATATTATCTAAAAAATCTCTTCTAAGACTTGGTGATAAATATAATAAATTCATAGTCATAGGAGAAAATAGAACTGATTGTATAGAATTTTGTATTAAATTATTTTTAGTAGTTTTTTTTGTATTTAAAAAATAATTTTTTTTATTTAATTTTTTATCATATGAAATAGCAATTTTTTTTTCATCATTTATTTCTATTTCTATAAAAAAAGTTTCTAAAGATTTTCAAACTAAATTTTTAAAGTCTATTTTTGTTAAATTTTGAGAACTAAGAAGACTTATTGCTTCTAATATATTTGTTTTTCATTTTCAATTTTCTCAAATTATGAAATTTTTTTCTCTACAAAAAAGAAACTTCGAATTTTCAAAGTTTCTAAAATTTTTTAATGTAAGTTTTGTTATCATAAAAAATTAGTGATTCATAATATTTGAAATTGCTATTTGATTAGCTATTATTTGCTCTGGTGAACATTCTAATAATTCTCTTGGAGTAGATAATTCATCTTTTTTTATTACATCTTCTCTTAAAATATTTGGATCTTTTTTTATTACAGAATAAGTAGGCTCTACATTTTCAGTATCAACTTCTTTTAGTAGTTCAAAATAATTTAAAATATTATTTAAATCCTTTTCTAAATTAGCACTAGAAGGAATTTTGCTTAATTTTTCAGAAATTTTTTTAATTTGCTCTTGTGTTAAACTCATTTATTGTTATATTAATGATAAATTTAATACTATATTATATTTTTATTTTAAAAAATCAATATGAATTTCAAAAAATTTTTAGAAAAAAGAAAAAATGATTATGAAAAAAATCAAGTTTATTACAGAGTTTCAAAATTTATTTTTATTTTTATGACTTTGATATTTTTTTTGAGTTTATATTTTACAGCTTCTAGGTTTTATGAAAAAATATTTTTGTATTTACTTCCATATTCTTATATACTTTATTTGCTTTCTTTTTTATTTTATACATTTTATTTTATTAAAGTAAAAATTTTAAGTAGAGAATTTTTTAAGAAATTTAATTCGAAATTTTTTGATATAATTATTTTTGTAATTTTATTTATTTTATTTATACTTTTTTCTAGTATTGTTATTTTGTGAAAAGATATTTTAAATTATTTATAATTTTTTATGAAAAAATTTTTGGTTTTATTTTTGGTATTATTTAGCTTAAGTTCTTGTTTTTTTGATTCTTGAAAAAAAAATAATACAAATTCTAAAAATACTTGATTAGAAAAATATTCTAGCTGAAGTTTTTCTATTTATGTTCCAAGGGCTTGGGAAAAAAGTAATTGAGAAAAATTGATTCCAAAACCTGTTTTTTGAGAGGTTGTTTTTGCTAGTGTATCAAAAATTCCAAAATATTGATTTTATAATAATTTAGTTATTTTATATCAAAAATGAGTTTCTAATTTTAATTCTTTAGAGTATTCTATTGTAAATAATTTATTATCAAAAAATGATTATAAAAGTTATGAAGAACTTTATTCTAAAAATATAGAATTTATAGATTGAGATAAGTCAAAATTATATGTTTTTAAGGCAATTTATAATGAGAATACTCCAAAAGCTATCTTTATGCAAGTTTGAAAAGTATGTAATAATAATTGATATTTGCTTACAATTTGATTAAATCAAACAGTAAAAAATACAGAGAAATATGAAAAAATACTAAAAAGTTTTTCTTGTAAAAAATAAAAAAATAAATAAAATTTAATAGTTTATAATTTAATATTTATTTTTATGGCAAAACCTTGGGAAGATAATACAGATTGGGATAATTGGGAATGGAATCCTGATGATGATTGAACTTGAATGGTTCAAGATGAAGAAGAAATTATAGTAAAAGATGCTAACTGAAATATTTTAAAAGATTGAGATACAGTTGTAGCAATAAAAGATTTGAAAGTAAAATGAGCAAAAGATATAAAAAGATGAGATAAATTTACAAAAATAAGACTGACAGATGACCCAGAACTTATAGAATCTGGAAAAATGGTATTAAGAACTGAATTTTTTAAGAAGATATAAAAAAACTCTAATTTTTAAAATTAGAGTTTTTTTTATTTATTTTTTGGAGGTGCCTAGCGGAATCGAACCGCTGTAAATGGTGTTGCAGACCACTGTATAAACCACTCTACCAAGGCACCTTATTTTATTTGCAAAAGAAATTATATAAAAAAATTTTTTTTTTCAAATTTTTTCTTGACTTTATTTTGTAAATGTATAATATAAATATATACTTTATATATTAAATAAAAAATTATGCTTACAGAAAAACAAGAACATGTATTAAATGTTATAACAGAGTTTATAGGGAAGTATTGAAAATCTCCTACTATAGAAGAATTACAACATCTTTTAAATCAGAAATCAAAAAGATGAGTAGTTCAATATTTGGAATCTTTAGAAAAAAAATGATTTTTAACTAGAGGTAGAGGATATAGATCTATTAAGCTTTGAAATTCTTTATGATTTCAAACTACTTTTAATATTCCTATTTTGGGATATGCTAATGCTTGAACTCCTCTTGTAGATGCAGTTGAAAATTCTTTGTGAGTTTTACCTATATCAAAGAAAATAATTTCTTGAGATATGGATGATTATTTTTTACTTAAGGTTGAAGGAACTTCTATGAATGAGTTTAAAGTAAAATGAAAAAAAATAGAAAATTGAAGTTATGTTTTAATAAATAGAAAAGATACTAATTTGAATAATAAAGATGCCTTTTTGTTTTTAGTTGATTGAGCTGCAACTATTAAAAAATTTAAAAAGGATTGAGATACAATTTATTTATTACCAGAATCAAGAGATGATTATCATAAACCAATAATTTTATCGACAGATGATAATATAATTGTAAATTGAAAAGTAGTTGATGTTTTTACTTTTTAAAAAAAATATAAATCTACAAGTGTAGATTTATATTTTTTTTAAAAAATTTTTTAATTCTATTATTTCAGTTTGATCATATTTTAATTTCTTGATTTTTAAATCTTCTATATTTTCTACTATTAAAAATTTTTCTATTTTTTCAGAAATATTTTTTTCTTTTGATATAGTAGGGAAGTAAGGTACTTTATTTAATTTATTTATTTCTTTTTTTAATTCTTTTTTATCTTTTGCTTCTGATAAATGAATGTATAATATTTTTGATTTTATTTCATCTTTTTCTTCTTTTAATTTTTTTGCAAAAAAACTAAAAGAAAATTTTCAATTTATTCAAGAATTAATTTTATAAGAATTTTTTAATAATTCTAAAAAAATTAGATTTTTTATAGCTTCATTTTTTGAAGTGGAAAAATAATTGAAGCTATTTCTTATTCAAAGATTTGTAAAATAATATTTAGCTTTTGAGTTTATTTCTTTTTGTTTTTTGAAATCATATGGAAATATTTTTTTTATAAGTTTTGATTTAGTTGCATAATCTAGGTAATCATTTATTGTTACAAGAGATATTTTATTTTCTTTTTTTATTTGAGAATATATTTCTCTAATACTTATTGATTTGTTTAAAATAGATAAAAAAATTATTAAATTTTCAAATCAAGTAGTATTTTTTATAGAAAATTTTTCATAAATATCTTTTAATAGTATGGAATTTTTTTGATTTTCTAATATATTTAGTTTTATTTTTTTATCTGTTAACCTTATTTGTTCCTCATTATCTCCAAAAACTAATAAATTATCTAAACTTATTTTTTCTTTGAAATATTTTTTGTAATTTTTAAATTTTAAAGGAAAAATTTCTATTTCAGGTTTTGAGCTTACTTCTATATTATTTCAAATAATTATTATTTTGTATCATTTTTTGTAAAAATCTTTTATAAAAATTTTTATATCTTCTACTTTATCACATTCTTCTAAAATAATTATTTGAGGAGTATTATTTTCTATGCTAAATTCTTTTATTAATTCTACTAAATTTTTTTTATTTTTTATTTTATTAAAAAAGTCTAGGTTTTTATTGAAGTAAAATATTTTATTTTTAGTAAAAAATCTATTTATTGTTTCATTTATATAAGCTGTTTTATTTATTGTGTATAATCAAGTAATTGTTACTAAATTTTCTTTTTCTATGGATTTTTTTATTTTATTTATTTTTTTGTTTTCATAGAAATTTAAGTGTTGATTTTTTAGGAAGTTTTTATTTATTTTTAATAAATTTAGCATTTTTATAAAATTAAGTTGTATAAAAATATAAAGTTATTATACTAATAAAAATATTAAAGTAAAATTATTTTTTTAAAAAAGTCAAGAATATGGTAGTTAATTATGATGATTTTGCAAAAAAATTTGCAGAATCTAGAAAAAATATGAAATGGCAAGAAATAGATTATTTTGTTTCAAATTACTTAAAATGAAGTTTGGATTGAAAAAATATTTTGGATGTAGGGTGTTGAAGTGGTAGATTAACACCGGTGTTGAATTCAAAGAATTCAACACCGGTGTTGGTTTGAGTTGATTTATCAAAAGAACTTTTAAAAGAAGCTAAAAAAAATTATCCTAAAAATCATTTTTTTCATTTAAATATGCTTGATTTAGATAAAATTTATGATTTAGATTTACAAAAAGAATTAAAAGAAAAAATTAAAAATTGATTTGATTATATTTTTTTTATAGCTTCTTTTCATCATTTAGATTCTTTAGAAGATAGAAAAAAAGTTTTGCAAAAAACTTATAATATTTTGAAAAATGATTGAATAGTTTTTATGACTAATTGGGCTTTAAATTCTGAAATAAATAAGGAAAAATATTTTGATTCTATTATAAAATGAACTAAAAATGAATTTTGAAGTCTAGATTATAATATAAAATTTTGAAAAAATTTTAGATATTATCATTGTTTTAGTTTAGAAGAATTAGAGTATTTATTTAGAGAAACTTGATTCAAGATTTTAGAAAATAGATTATTTGATAATAAAAGAAATTTTATTTCTATAATACAAAAAAAATGAGATTAAAATCTCATTTTTTTATTCACTAAAATCTGTAACAGCATAAGGAACTCAATAATTATCTTGATTACTATTTCAGTTTTCTTCTTCTCAATCTTTTAATCAAATTAAAGTATCAGGACATTTATCTTTATCTTCATAACAAGACTCTTTATCATAATCTCAAACTATTTTTGTTATATATTTATCACTTCATTGTTTTTTTATTGTGAATGCTATATTATAAGCATTTGCTCTAAAATTAGCAGCCCAGTCTCAGTTTGATTTATTTTTTTTGTATGTAGCATAAATATATCTACCTATACCTAAATCTATCATTTTTCCTTGTTTTCATCATCCTATATCATTTACTTTTATATCACCAAGTTCAGGATCATACAAATCTTTTGTTAAATATTTTTTTCATAAAGTTTGTTGAGATATTATTCATTTTGCTCATATTTGTCTTTTTGTTCATCAACTAGCCCAAGCTCAAGTTCAATATATTCTTCATCCTCAAACAGAAGTATTTTTTACAGTGGCTATTTCTTCTCAGTTATAAGTAACAATTATTTTATTTGAAGGAGTAGCAGTAGCTCAAGTATCATATCACCATAAATTAGTATTTGATTTTGTAGTTGTTGGTGGATAGAATCATTTATCTGCTTTGTATTGTTGTAAAGAAGTTTCTATAGTAGAAACATCAGAAATTTTTCTTCAAGATATTGCTTTATCTACAGCTCATCAAAAATTTTGGTAAGCTACTACAGATATTATTGCTAAAATTGTAATTACTACAAGTAATTCAACAAGAGTAAAAGCTTTATTTTTTCTTAATTTCATAAAAGTATAAATTATGTATTAAAAACATTTTTTAGTTTATATAAAAAACAAAAATAAACAAGATTTTTTTGAAAAATTATATTTATTTGATATACTAAACATATATTAAAATTAAGTTTTATATTATGAATGAAAATGAAAAAAAGGAAATTGATTATAAAAAAATAGATAATAAAGTAAATAATATAGTAAAAAGAGCTTCAAAATATATGGTCAATCATAGTGAAGATTTTATTAGAGATGAAATTTTTAAAGCTTATAATTATGCAAAAGAAGCTCATGAATGACAGTTTAGATTATCTTGAGATCCTTATATAATTCATCCAGTTGAAGCAACTGCTATTTTAATGAGTTTAAAACCAGATATCCAAACAATTCAAGCTTGTTTACTTCATGATGTAATTGAGGATACTCCTAGAACTGCACAAGATATTGAAAAAGAGTTTTGAAAAGAAGTAGCTTTTTTATGCGAATGAATGGAAAAAGTATCAAAAGTTAGATATTCAGGGCAACAAAGAGAAATTTCAAGTCTTAGAAAAATGTTTATAGCAATGGCTGAAGATTTGAGAGTTATTTTTATAAAATTAGCAGATAGACTTCATAATATGAGGACTCTTGATTTTCATCCAAAGCCAGAAAAAAGAGAAAGAATTGCTTTAGAAACTCTAAATATTTATTCTCCAATAGCAGATAGATTATGACTTTATAATTTTAAAAATGCTTTGGATGAGGAATGTTTTAGAATTTTAGATAGAGAAAATTATGAAAAAATAAAAAATGAACTAGAAGAATTAAAACCTTCAATAGATGCTTTTTCAAAAAATGCAAAAACAATTATAAAAAAAATGCTTGATAATTGAAAAATAAAAAATTATGAGATAGATTATAGAGTAAAATCAATTTATTCGATTTATAAAAAAATGAAGAAAAAATGACTTGATTCTATAAAATGATTATATGATTTATTTTGAATAAGAATAATGGTTGAAGATGAAGCTACTTGTTATAGAGTTTTATGATTAGTTCATAAAAATTGGACACCTTTACCTAAAAGATTTAAAGATTATATTGCATTACCTAAACTTAATTGATATAGATCTCTTCATACTACAGTTATAGGACTTTTGAGAGATTTTAGAAAACAACCTACAGAAATTCAGATAAAAACTTATGAAATGAGAGATTTTGCAGATATATGAATTGCAGCCCATTTTGAATATAAAGAAAGATGATCAAAAGTTGCAAAAGATATAGATTGGGTGAAAGAATTAAAAGAGTTAGTTTTAGATTTAGAAAATAATGATTTTGAAAAGTCTCTTAAAATAGATGTTTTTAAAGATAGAATTTTTGTTTTTACTCCTAAATGAGATTTGATAAATTTACCTGCTTGAGCTACTCCTATTGATTTTGCTTATTATGTTCATAGTGATTTATGAGATCATATTAGCATAGCTAAAATAAATTGAGTAGTTAGAACTTTAGATAAAGAATTACATAATTGAGATATAATTGAAATAATTACTGATAAAAATAAAAAACCAAATCCTTTTTGGCTTTCTTTTGTAAAAACAGCAAAAGCTAAAAATAGAATAAAGGCTTATTTAAAGAAAGAAAATAAAGAATTATATAGGGAAAGATGAAAAGAAATTTTAAATAAATATTTAGAAAAATCTTGATTTAATACTTTGGACAAAGATTTAACTATATTAAAAAATCTTGATTGAAAAGAATATAATATAGAAGAAAGATTACAAATTTTAGAACAAATTTGAAATTTTTCTATAACTCCAGCTTCAGTTTTTAGAAGAATAATAAAAGCTAATAATTTTACTTATGATGAGGTAAAAAATAATCCAGAAGTAAAACAAGAATTAGAAAAAATAAAGAAGAAAAAAGAAAATAATTTAAAAGATAAGGAAGAAGTTAGTATTTCAAAGAACTTAATAATTTGATGAGAAAAAGATATTCCATACAAAGTTTGTAAAAAATGTTTAAATAATAATAATTTATCAAATGAAAAAATAGTAGCTCATATAAATAGTAAATGAATTGTAACTGTACATAAAAGAAATTGTAAAATTTTAGATAATGTTAATAAAGATAGATTGTTATCTGCTTATATTGAGTGAGAGAATGAAGATAGTTTATTAGTTAATGTTATTTTTAGAGTATTAAATAAAAAATGAATATTAAAAGAAATAAGTGATGTATTGTATGCTATGGATATTAATATAGAAGAAATAAATTTTAAAAAAATTAATTCTAAAAGTTGAGATATTAATTTTGTGTTAAATATTCCAGATTATGATTATTTAATAGTTGATAGAATGATAGAAAGAATGAAAAATAATTTAAAAGAAAATTTATTAGATATAAAAGTCAAAGAATTAAAAGCATAAATAAAAGTGTTAAAATTTTTAAAAATTTTTTGATTTTACTGTTAAAATCATTAGAATAATTATAATTTTAATGTTAAAAACTAAAA
>CAZRIS010000002.1:0-15536 GCA_964600205.1 uncultured Candidatus Peribacteria bacterium
CAAAAATTTTAAAAATTTTGAAAAAATTGATTTTAATAAATTTATTTTTCAATAAGTTTCTTATATCAATCTGTATTTACATATTTTTCATTTTCCAAAATATTCAATTGTTTAAGAATTGATAACAAAAGTCACTTTCATAACTTTTGATTTCAATGTATAGGAATTATTGAATTTCTTCAATCTAATTTTACTTTTATATGACTTCATCTTCATTGCTTAATTTCAGCTCAAAATTTTATAAGAATCTTCATTAAGTCTTTTCAAGCTACTAGCTTTAATTTTACCATTTTTATCAATATTAATCTTTAATACTCAAATATTTGAAGGTTCAAAAAATCACTCTCTAATAGAATCTGCATAACTTTGAATAGCATCAGTCATATTTTTACCATATTCTTCTAATGTCTTTCAACTAGAAAAACATCATTCAAAAATTTTTGCTTCTCACCAATAAGTTCAATCTTCTTCTTGATTTATAGTTATAGGAAAATAAAAAGTTTTTTCCTCATTATTTGATTTTACTAAATTTGCCATATTTTAAATATAAATTTTTAAATTTTTTCTTTACCCATAAATGGTCTTAAAACTTCTGGAATTATTACATCTCAATCTTTTGTTTGATAATTTTCAATTATAGTAAGTAAACATCTAGAAAGAGCTATTACTGTACCATTTAGAGTATGAACAAATTTTTTATTTCAATCTTTATCTTTGTACTTAATATTTAACCTTCTTGATTGAAATTCTCAAACATTTGAACAACTAGTTACTTCTCTATATTTATTTTGACTAGGAACCCAAGCTTCTAAGTCATATTTTTTCATAGCTGGATTTCATAAATCTCATGAACAAACATTTACTTTCTGATAAGGAATTTTTAATCCTTGCCAAATTTCTTCTTCTATAGATATCATCATATCATGCATTTTTTTTGAATCTTCTTGTTTACAAAAAACAACCATTTCTACTTTATCAAATTGATGACCTCTTAGAATTCATCTCATATCTTTTCAAGCACTTCAAGCTTCTCTTCTAAAGCAACTAGAATAAGCTACATACATTTTAGGTCCATTTTCTAAATCTAAAACTTCATCTGAATGATAACTAGTAACTGGAACTTCAGAAGTACCCACTAAATATAAATCATCTTCTCCTGGATTAACCTTATAAGTACCATCTTCTCAAGCTGGCAAAAATCATGTTCCATACATTGCTTTTTCTCTAACCAAAACAGGAGGTAGTATAGGATAAAATCACTTTGAAATCAATTTTGAAAGTGCATAATTTATAAGAGCAAATTGTAAAGAAACAATATCTCATTTTAAATACCAAAATCTAGCTCAAGAAACTTTTGAAGCTTTTTCAGAATCTATCCAATCTTTTTTTTCTCATATTTCAAAATGAGCTTTTGGCTCAAAATCAAACTTAGTTGGTTCTAAAAATTTATATTCAACTACATTATCTTCATCTGTTTCTCAAATAGCAGCTGTTGGATCAAGTAAATTTGGTATTTGATAATATAAATCTTTCCAAGCTTTTTCTATTTGCTCCAAATCTTTTTCAAAAACTTTTAAATCTTTTCAAATAGCTCTTGATTCTACTATTTTTTTTGTTTTTTCATCTCAAGAAAGTTTTGGAATCTCTTTACTTATTTTATTTACTAAATTTCTTAATTCATCTACTTTTGTTATTAATTCCCTTTTTTTCTTATCTAATTCTAAAAATTTATCTAAATCTAAATTTAAATTTCTTTTTTTTATAACATCCTTTACAAGTTCAGGATTTTCTCTAATAATTTTTAAATCAAGCATTTTTTATTTTTTTAAATTTTAATAAGTTCCCCATTTAATTCATAACTATCTTGCTCCAAAGTTTTTGGAGAAATAACTATTTTATTTGGAATTCAAAGAAGTTCAGCATCTGCCATTTTTTGACCAAAACCAAATTTTCTTCCAAATCTATCATCAAGTATAACTTCATTTTTATCTAAATTTAATTTTTCAATTATTTCCAAAGCTTTTTCCAAATTTTCTTCTCAAATTACAATTACATAATATTTAGCTGGAGCAATATTTTCTGGCCAAGAAATTCATTTTTCTCAAGCAAATTTTTCAGCAACTATTCCCATAGCTCTACTAACTCCTATTCAATAACATCACATTTTTGGAATTTGCATTTCATTGTTTTCATCCAAATATTCAACTCAAAAAGCCTTAGTAAATTTAGTCTCAAGTGGAAAAATATTTCATATCTCACTTGCTCTAAATTTTTCAAAATCTTTACTTCCACATTCCAAACAAACAAATCATTTTTCTGTATCTACTACTTCTTCATTATGTCAAGTTCCACAAGATTTACATTTATAAATTGTATCTTCTCAAATATCTAATTTTACTTGAAATTCATGAGAATATTTGTCTGTAAAAGTTCATCAGTCAGCCAAAGCAATAATTGTATCTTCTCCCAAACCTAATCTTTCAAAAATTTTTAAATAAACTTTTTTCATTCATTCATAATATTCTACAAACTCTTCATCTGAAGAATGAAAAGAATAAGCATCTTTCATTAAAAATTCTCTTCATCTTAGAATTCCAGATTTTGCTCTTTTTTCATTTCTAAATTTATTTTGGATTTGATAAACACAAGTTGGTAAATCTTTATAAGACTGAATAAATTCTTTCATTAAAGGAGTCACTACTTCTTCATGAGTAGAATTCAATCAATACTCTTTATTATTTGCAGCAGGAACATGGAAAAATACATCTATACTATCCCATCTACCTGTTTTTTCCCATAATTCTTTTGGACTTAAAGCTGGCATAAGCATTTCAAAAGCTCAATAATTATCCATTTCTTCTCTTACAATATTTTCAATTTTTCTAAGAACTCTAAGACCAAGAGTAGTATAAGTATAAACTCAAGCCATAGTTTGTCTTATAAATCCAGCTTGAAGCAAAAGTCAAGTTGATTTATTATCACTCACTTTTGGAGTAGATTTCAAAGTTTTAAAAGGAAATTTAGATAATCTAATCATTTTAAAAATACTTATAAAATATTTAAAATCATTTTATTAGTTTTTATTATTTTTTCAAGTTTTAAACCCTAAAAATAGTTTTTTTTTAACCTCTTTTCAATTAAATATTTATTGTAAAAAATTATTAGATACCAATACTAACTGAATTCTTAGATAACTTTTATATAAAAACTAATTTAAAAAAAATTTATCAAATAAAAAAATTTTAATCTTTTGAAAAAATTATAATTCATCTATTTTTTCAAGTAAAAATTTCTTTATATCAGGAGATTCAAAAAAAACTAATAATTCATCATCTTCCAAAAAATTTTTTATATCTCATATCACTTCCAAAAAAGAAATATTATTTATAATTCATTTTAATTTCTCTTTTAAATCATTAATATCTCTTACTCAAATTATACAATCAATATTTGGTTTAAAATTATTTGATAAATACCAAAATAAATCATAAATATCTCTTCATTTAATTTTTAAAAGATTTTTTCAATCTTTTTTCTCCCATTTTCTATGTAAAACAGCATTTATTTTAGTTGAAAATAAAGTATTTTTATCAAAAGTTTTTATAAGAATTGATAAATTATTTTTAAAAACAGGAATAATTTTTACTTCATAATTATCACAAAAATCTATATAATCAGAAATTTCTATTTTTATATACAAATCTGAAGAATTTCAAAAACTTAAATCAAAATCATCCAAAAAATTTCTAAATTTTAAAATAATTCTAAATTTTTGAATTTTATAATCTATTTTGATATTAAATTGTTCAAAATATTTTACTAAAAAACTAGCTAATTTTTCATAATCATTAAAATCTTTTGAAACAAAATCCAAATCTTCACTTAATCTATTTAAATTATATAAAAATCTAAGAGAAGTTCATCAATAAAAAATTAAGTTTTTTGTATCATCAAAATTATAAATTTGCTTTAAAATATGAGTTTGTAAATATTCTTTAACATATCAAATTTTTATAATATTTGACTTATCTTCATAATTTTCTAAATATTTTTTTATAGATTCTTTTAACATTTTTATTTAATTAATTCTAAAATTTTTAATACTTTTTTTAATTTTTTACTATCATATTTTTCTACAAGTTTTCTAAATTTTTCAAAATCTATATTTTCTAAATTTAATCTTAATTCTAAAAAATATTTTTTTTCAAAAACTATTCATCTTTTAAAATAAAAATAATCAAATAAAGCTTTTTCTTTACTAGCTTTATAAATCAAAAAATCTCATTTTTTTACAACTTCAAAATCTCAAAAAAAATCTAATTTAATATTTTTATACTCAAAAATTCAAAAATCATTTTTAAAAGTATAAGTTTTTTTTGTACTAACAAGTGTAAAATTATAAACATTTTCTGTTAAAATATTATTTTCAAACAAAACATATTCTCTTGATAAATAGCTTGGAATATAAACAATATTTGTAGAAATATATTCTAAATAATTATTTAATTTATTTTTCAAAGATAATTCAAGAATTTTTTTACTACTAACATAAAATCAAGGTCTAATTCTTTTTATAAATCAATTTTTCAGCCATCTTGAAATATAACTCAAAGCTAATTTTTTATTATTTATAAATAAATTCAAATCACTTAAACTAAAATAATATAAGTTTTCTATTTCTTTTTTATAATTCATATTTTATTTCTAAAAAATATTATTTTTAGTATTATATAGAAATAAAATATTTTTTCAATTTTTTTTATTTCTCAAATAAAAAAAGCTCTAAGATATAAAACACCGGTGTTGAAAAATCAACACCGGTGTTATTAAGTTCTTAAATGGCAGTCCCGCGAGGAATCGAACCCCGAATACAGGATTTGGAGTCCTGTGTTATAGCCGTTTAACTACGGGACTATAAAACTCTTCAAAGAAGAGTTTTACAATTATATAGCTATTCTTTCAAAGAATAAAATATTATCATTTCCTATAAAATCTTTTACTTTCACATTAGGATCCATAACAAAAGCTTGTTCTAGCAAAGAAATTTCACTTTTGAATTTTCCCATTTTTCATTCTATAATTTTTACTAATACTTCTTCTGGTTTATTAGCCATTTTAGGATCATTTTTCATCATTTCAAGTTGTATAGATTTTTCTTTTTCAATTACTTCTTCAGAAATATCATCTGGAGATAAGAATTCTGGATTAGAAGCTGTAACATGCATAGCAACTTGTTTTAATTTTTCAGCATCTGTTCCTTCTTTTGCACCTAAAATAGCAGCTAACTTACCATTTGAATGAATATAGTATGCAAGTACTGGAGCTTCTAACACTTTTAATTCTTTAACTTGAAGATTTTCCCCCATTTCTAAAGCATAGTTTTTGTTTATATATTCTTGTGCTTTTTCTTTATCTACACCATTTTCTTTTACAAATTTAATTAAATCTTTTAACATAGCTTTAAATTTATCTGAATTTGCTAAGAAATCAGTTTCACAAGCAACAACTACTAAATATGCTTTATTTCCATCAATTTCTATTTCAATTCCTCCTTCAAAAGTTTCTCTATTTGCTTTTTTTGCAGCTTTTGCTAAACCTCTTTTTCTTAATTCTTCAATTGCTTTTTCCATATCTCAATCAGTAGCAACCAATGCTTTTTTACATTCCATCATACCTATTCAAGTTCTTTCTCTTAATTCTTTTACCATTTGTGCTGTAATTGCCATATTTATTTTTATTAAATATTAAAATTATAATTCCTTTTTATTATTTCATTTATTATTTCACTCTATTTTTTCTTGAAGCTTATCTCAAATATCATCTAAAATATCAACTTCAACTTCCTCTCAATTATATGCTTTATATCATAAAACAATAGAAAAAACTAAATAAACTATCAATAAAATAGGTTTTAACCATCATAAAAACAATACTCAAAGTATTATACTAATAATAACATATCCTAAAAATAATACTATTGCATATTTTATATGTTTTTTAAATTCTTCAGTTTTATTTTCTTCTACAAAATAGAAGAAAAATGCAACCAAAGGAATATAAGTTAAAGCATACTTTAAATTATCTTTTTTAGAATTTTCAGACATAATTTTTTATAATAAATTAAAGAAAAGAAGTTAATCTTATTATATTAACTACTTTCCTTTTATCAAAATTATTTTTCTTCTTTTTTTGCAGATTCTTTTTTAGTTGTAGTTTTTTTAGCTGTAGATTTTTTAGTTGTAGTTTTTTTAACTACTTTTTTTTCAGAAATTTTTTTAACATTATTTGATTTTTTTGCTGGTTTAACTTTTGCTAAAACTTCTTTTAATACTCAAGCTAAATAATCAAGAGATTTTACAGAATTAGTATTAGCAGGAATAAAATCATCTACTAGATCAGGATCACCATTTGTATTTAAAATAGCAAAAACAGGAATTTTTAAAGAATTAGCTTCTTTTATAGATTGTTTTTCAAAAGCTCCATCAACTACAAAAACAACATCTGGTAATTTCTTCATTTCTTTTAAACCTTTAAAAGCTTTATCTAACTTTTCTAATTCACGTAATTTTGCTGCTTTTTCTTTTTTAGGTAAAATATCTAAAGCACCTGATTTTGAGTCATTTAATAATTTAACATAAGTAGCAATTCTTCTTCTAATTGTTTTAAAATTAGTTAAAAGACCTGGAACCCATTTTTCAGTAACATAAAAGTTACCTGTTTCAGTAGCTAATTTAGAAAAAGCATCTCTTGCTTGAAGTTTAGTAGCTACAAAAAGAATTTTTTTACCATTTTTAGCAAAATCTGCTAATTTTTCTTTTACACTCTCTAAATGATTATAAGTTTCAACTAAATTAATAACATGAATCCCATTAGTAACACCATATATATTTTTTCTCATTTTAGGATTCCAAAAATTTGATTTATTACCTATATGTAATAAATTTTCAAACATTTCATTTAATACTTTTTTATCCATTTTCTTTAAATTATAAATATAAGCAAGCTAAAATTAGTTTTTTAAAACTAATCTGGAAAAGCTTTAGTAGAATTTAGCTGTGTCTTTTATAAGACTTCCCAACTAAAAACTAATTAATTAATAAATTATTTTTCTTCTTTTGTTTCCTTTTTTGTTTCTTCTTTTTTTGAAGAAGATTTTTTAGTAGTTTTTTTAGTTTCTTTTTTTACTTCTTTTTCATCTTCTTTAGATTCTTTTTCATTTTCTTTAGATTCTTTTTCTTCTTTTTTTTCTTCTTTAGGAGCTTCTTGTAAAGCTTTTAAAGATAATCAAATTCTTTTTTTAGCTGGATCAAAATTGATAATTTTAGCTTCAACTTCTTGACCAACTTTTACATGATCTCTTATATCTTTAACAACTCCATGAGAAATTTCAGATAAATGAATCAAACCTTGAATACCTCCTTCAAGTTCCATAAATGCACCAAATTGTGAAATTCTTGAAATAGGAGCTTTAATTGTATCTCAAAGTTTATATTTTTTAGCAAGAACATCCCAAGGATTTTCTTGTAATCTTTTAATAGAAAGTGAAATTTTATCACTATCTAGTCCTATTACTTTAACTTTTACTTTTTGTCCAACTTTTGCAAATTTAGCTGGATTATTAACATGTCACCAATCAATTTCTGAAACATGAACTAATCATTCTAATCAATTGAAAGTAACAAATAATCAATAACTTAATATACCACTTACAACTCATTCAATAACATCACCTTCTTTTAATGTTTTTAAAGCTTTTTCTCTATCATCTTCAATAGCTGCTTTTTCAGAGAAAATAATTTTCTTACCAGCTTCATCTACATTTATTACTTTTACTTTAAATGGTTTACCAATTAATCATTCTAAGTGTTCTAGAATTTTAACTGGATCTGCTCATTCAACTCTTGGATAATGAAGTGGAGTTAATTGAGATACTGGAATAAATCATTTTAATCAATCAATATCTACAAGTAAACCTCATTTATTAGCTTCAGTTGGTCTAACAGTAATAACATCCCCATTTTTAAAGTATTTAGTAAGATTAGAAAGAGATTTGATTTGATTAGCTCTTTTTAGAGATAAAATCAATAATCATTTTTCAACTGAATCTCATAAAACCATTACTTCAATTTTATCTCCAGGTTTTAAAGAATCTAAATCAACAGTATTTCATAATTCTTTTGATACAACTATTCAAGAAAATTGATTATTTACATTTACTAAAATATTTTTCTTTTCAATTTTATCAATTGTACCAGAAATAATTTCTCCTGTTTTTGGATATTTTATTTCAGGAGATTTTTTAAATAACTCTTCAAACAGAGCTAAATCATCTTTTTTTGCAACCATGCAAATGTTAGGTTAAAAAATAAAATAAAAAAAATTTTTTCTAAAAAAAGAAAATAGTGTTTTACAAGGCTTTTTTACTCTTTTCTTTTTTTAAAAATCTATGTAGTAAAAAGTTTAAAGTAATAAAACTTCCTACTTAAAGACTTTTAAAAAAAATGGGGTGTCCGAAGGGACTTGAACCCTCGACCTCCAGAGTCACAATCTGGCATTCTAACCAACTGAACTACGGACACCATAAAAAAAAGCAAAAAGATTATATAAAAAATCCCCTTTTAGTCAAAAAAAATTTCTATTTTTTTGATTTTTGCTTTTTTAATTGTTTTTTTTCTTCAAATTTTTTTTCTTGTTCTTCTATATTTTTTATCATTTTATTTATTTTTTCTACTACTTTTTCTCTTTGTTTTGCATATTTTTCTCTTGATACTTGTAAAATTTTTCTATATCTTGTTTCAAAAGCTTCTTGATTCTTTTTTCTTGGAGGAAAAGTATCTGCTGAAAAAATAGGACTTGGCATTCAATCTATAAGTAATTTTAAATAAATCTTATATTTAGCAAGATTAGTCAAATCATCTTCTCTAATAGAATTTCATAAAACTTCTTTAAGTATTGCAGCATCATGAAATCAAACCTGAAAAGAAATAATAGATCAAACATTTCCAAAAACTGCTCATTTTACACTTTCTTGCATTTGGTCAATATACTGATTTGCCATGACTAAATTAAGCTTATACTTTCTAGCTTCTGATAAAATTGTAGCAAAAGAATCTGTAGCAAAATTTTGAAATTCATCTACGTATAAATAAAAGTCTTTTCTATCTTTTTCTAAAATATCTGCTCTACTCATTGCATCCATTTGAAATTTTGTAACCATCATTGCTCAAAGTAAAGCAGAAGCATCTTCTCAAATTTTTCATTTTGATAAATTTATTATTATTATTTTTTGATTATCCATTGCCCATCTTATCGAAAAAGTGTTTTTTGGTTGACCTAAAACATTTCTAAGAATTGGACTAGATAAGAATTGTCATACCTTATTTAAAATAGGAGAAGAAGCTTCAACCTTTTGATTTGGAGACATTTTTGCAAACTCATGAGTCCAAAATTTTTTTACTATTGGGTCAGTTATTTTATTTACAACTTTATTTCTATAAACTTCACTTGTAAGCATTAAAGGTATAGAAATAAGAGTAGTATTTGGATACTCAAGTAAAGCTAAAATTGTATTTCTCAAAATATGCTCTAATCTTGGTCACCAAGAATTACCAAAAATTTTTTTAAATATTCAAACAAGTCAAGAAGCCACAAGTGCTCTATGCTCTGGTTTTACATTTTCAAGCATATTAAAAGCAATAGGAAATTCAGTATCTGAAGGATCAAAAATTATAGTATGATTAGTTCTTGATTTAGGTATATGACCTATAATAGATTCTGCTAAATCTCAATGCGGATCAATAACTGCTACTCCCCTACCTTTTTTAATATCATCTATTATCATATTCTCAAGCAAAGTAGACTTACCCATTCAAGTTTTTCAAATTACATAAATATGTCTTCTTCTATCACTTGGTCAAATTCAAAAACTCATATTTGTTCATCTAAAATTTGTTTTTCAAATAGGAGTAAGTTCTGTTTTTGGAGTATAATTATCACTTAAATCTGGATCTATAATTGGTAAATTAGAAGGTGGTTCAAATTTTCTAGAACATACCCAATTTATTCAAGGGGTTTTTACATAATTTGTAGGAAGATGAACAAGTCAAGCTAATTCTTTTGTATTTAAAATAATAT
Source organism: uncultured Candidatus Peribacteria bacterium (assembly GCA_964600205.1). Classification (GTDB taxonomy): domain Bacteria; phylum Patescibacteriota; class Gracilibacteria; order BD1-5; family UBA6164; genus JALUWO01. The sequence continues at coordinate 10,135 of CAZRIS010000002.1, forward strand.
TTTTTTCTAATTTTCTCTTTTTTATTCTATTAATTAATTCAATATTATTTGAAATATTTTCAAGATAAAAAGAATTATAATTATTTCCAGAAAAAATAGATAGTGTTGAAGAAACCTCTTTTATAAGAGATTTAGCTTCTATTTGATCATTTCAAGCATAAATTATATTTATATTAGTTTTATATCAAAGATAATTTAATTTATTAAAAAATTTTTTAGAAATTGTTATTTTTTTATCTCAAACCACTATTTTATTATCTTCATTTTCTTCATTATTTTCTTCTTCTAAAGAACTTTCTTCTTGCTTTTTTTTCAAGAAAAATAATAAAATTTTCAAAGGAAAAAGTAAAATTAAAAATAAAAATTTCAAATATTTAAATTTTTCATCTAACAAAATTTTTTTTATAAATTCTGGATATTGTGATTCCAAAATTTCTATTTTTTTTGACACATTTTTTTTCCAAGATTTATTTTTTACAGGACTAAAAATAACTTGAAAACTAGAAATATTATATTTTCATCATTTATTTAAAGCTGAAGTAAGCAAAGAATAGTAATCAATTTCTTCTCAATCTCAAAGTTCATCAAAAGTTTTTATACTATACAAAAAATCTTTTTTTTCATTTATTTCTCAAATAAAAATTTTATTATCAGGAATTTTTTCCAAATAATCCCCTACTTCAAAAATTTCTATATCATTAAAATGAGCATAAATTTGATTGACTAAAAAATTTTTGTATTTTTTAGGAACAATTAAAAAAAACCTTATTCTATTTGCTATTTTAGCTATTTCAAAAGAAAAAGTGGCTTGATTTTTTTCTTTTTTAGAAAAATCTTCAAAAACATTATGTAAAACAACTAAAATATTTTCAAATATTCAAGGTCATTTTTCATTATTTTTATCAACAAGAATTTCAAGAACTTTTGTTTTCATTTTTTTTATTTTTTTATACTATTTTCAATAAATCATATTAAATCATAAATACAACTTAATAGATACAAAAATAGCTATAATTACTTTTTTTATTTTAACATAAATATCAAAAAAAATCAATAAAAAAATTTGCTTTTTTTTAGTTTTTGTATAAAATCCTTTTGCTTCTGAAATCCTTGCATTAGTGAGGTCTTGAAAGACTTATTTTTTAGTTAGTCCCGAAAACTAGTTATCAAAAATAAGTTGAGTAGGGTTTTTAATATGGAACGATTCATATTTATAAATTAATAATTAAGAAAAATGGCTGCAAAACCAGTAAAAGGATATATAAAATTACAAATTAACTGAGGTCAAGCTAATCCAGCTCCTCCAGTAGGTCCTGCATTAGGTCAATATTGAGTACCTATTCAAGAATTTACTCAAAAATTCAATGAACAAACTAAAGATAAAATGGGAGTAAAACTTCCAGTTATAATTACAGTTTATGAAGATAGAACATTTGATTTTGTTGTAAAACAACCTCCAATGTCTACTTTAATTAAAAATAAATTAAATCTTAAAAAAGGTTCAAGTGTTCCTCAAAAAGATAAAGTTGGGCACTTAACTTTGGAACAATTAAAAGAAATAGCAGAAGAAAAAATGCCAGATTTAAATGCAAAAGATTTAGCTTGAGCTATGCTTATAGCTAGAGGTACTGCTAGACAAACTTGAGTTACTACTGATGCAGACTGAATGACAAAAGAAGAATTAGCTGCAAAATTAGCTGCTTAATTTCAAAATAAAAGATGTATCAGAGATACATCTCTACATTTTTTGTAGAGGCCTTTCTCTGAAAGGTCTTTTTTATTTAATGCTCCCATCGTCTAGTGGCTAGGACACGGCCCTCTCAAGGCTGAAACAGGGGTTCAATTCCCCTTGGGAGTACCAAAAATAAATTCAAAAAACTCTATAAATTAAAAATTTATAGAGTTTTTTTGATAAATAAACAAAAAAATATTGCAAATATATTTAATTTTATAAAATAATTAAAAATTTATTTTTTTAAATAATAAATATGTGAATTACAGATAGTTATAATCCAAATGCTTGTATGATTTGATGAAGAAATAATTGACTTGAATCTTGGAGCTGGGAAGAATATGATAGACAAAAAAAAATCCTTTGAGATAAATTAGTTTTAGTTGATATGATAGGTCATCCAGTAAAAGATTCTGTACCTATTTCTGAAGAATTATTTAGACCTTGAAATAAACCAGAATGAACAGTTTTTGCTCTTTATTGTCATAGTTGAGGTTCTAGCTGATATATACAAGCTCAACTTGCTCCACAACTTCCTATGTATAAATTTGTAAATATTGCAGGTTGAATAATGGCTTTATGAATGTTTTAAAAGAAAGTTTTTATACTTTCTTTTTTTATTAGAATTTTTTTTGAAAAATAGTCAATATTTTTTTATTGTTTTATATTTTTTTTAATGATATAATTTCTTTGTAGATTTACTTTTAAAAACAAAAATAAAAAATATGGAAACTTTTAAAAATGAAACAAAAAAATTTGAAAAAATTACACTTGATGAATTAAACCAAACTTCTTCTTACTTAAAAAGAATTGATAGAAAATTTTTGACTAATAATGAAAAATTAAAAGATATACTAGAAGATTTAAAAAATGATTTCAGAATCCTTGAAATAAATAATAAAAGAGTTTTTTCTTATGATAATGTATATATGGATACTGAAGATTATTTATTTTATAACCAACATCAAAATAAGCTAAAAAAAAGAACAAAAGTAAGAACAAGATTATACATAGATTCTAACCTAGCTTTTTTTGAATATAAACAAAAAGAAAATTGAATAACTCAAAAATATAGATATTCCTTCCCTGTTGAAGAACATTGAACAATGACAAAATGAAAAAAAAGATTTTTTGAATGAGTATGGCAAGCTTTATATACTGGAGAAAAAGTTCCAAAAATTTTTCCAGCAATACAAACAAAATATAAAAGAATTACTCTTGTAAGTAAAGATTGAAGTGAAAGACTGACTATAGATTTTGATATTAGAATAAATAATTTAAGAAACAAAAAACAAAAAGAAATAAAATTAAAAAATCTTGTAATTATTGAATCAAAATCTTTAAATAAAGATTGTTATAGCTGTAAAATAATAGAACAAAAACATTGAATAAAACAAGCTAATTCTTGCTCTAAATATTCTCTTTGAGTAATTTATTCTTGACTTGCTGAAAAATATGATACTTTCCAAGATACCATGGAAGAAATAAAAAGAATAAGACTTGACACTCTAAAAAATAGATTTAGAAAAACAAAACTTACAAATATTCTAAAATGAAATAACATAAAAGAAACAAAAAATGAAAAAATTTTAATTAAAAAATAAGGTTGTTAAAAAACAATCTTATTTTTTATAATTTTTTGCATATCATTTTTTAAAGGAGCAAAAAAAGTCTTATTTTCTCAATATAAATCAAAATTTAATTTAAAGGCATGCAAAGCTTGTCTAGAAAGCCCATATTTTTCATTTACCTCCTTATTTACCTTAATATTTCAATAAACTTTATCTCAAATAATAGGATATCAAATAGAAGATAAATGAACTCTTATTTGATGAGTTCTTCAAGTTTCTATCTTTATTTTTAAAATACTAAATTTATCATCCACATAATCTAAAACTTCTCAATAACTTATAGCAATTTTAGGATTTATTGGATTTTTTGTGGTCATTTTTTGTCTATCATTTGGATCTCTTCAAATATAACTTTCTATTTTAAATTTTTTTTCTTTTATTATTCAATTAACAATTGCAATATAATATTTATCTATTTTTCTATCCTTTATTATTTGAGATAAATAAGCCATCATTTTATCATTTTTTGCTATCAAAATAATTCAAGAAGTATCTTTGTCAAGTCTATGAACAATTCAAGGTCTTTCTACTCAATTAATAGTTGGTAAATTTTCTCTACAATGATACAAAATTCAATTAACTAAAGTATTTTTATTTCAATTTTCTCAAGGAACAGGATGAACATTTACTCAAGCATCTTTATTAATTATAAGTAAATTTTCATCCTCATAAATAATATCAAGATTTAGTTTCTCTGGCTCTATATTTTCAAGACTTTTAGTAATTATCTCTAGATTTAATTCATCTTTATTTTTGATTTTTTTATTTTTATTTAAAATTTTTCAATTAACTTTTAATTCATTATTATCAATAATTTTTTGGATATAACTTCTAGAAAAATTAGGAAAAAGAGTAGATAAATACATATCTACTCTAACTTTTTTATCTAAAAATGCACAAAATTTATATTCCATAAACTATAATCCTAAACTTTTTTTAATTTCTTCTTCTTTTTTCTTTGCTTCCTCTTCTTTTTTCTTTGCTTCTTCTTCAGATTTATAAATATCACCTAATTGAAGCCATTCTACTCTTTGTTTTTTTACTAATTTTTTAATATCATCTGGATGATCCTTAGCTAATTCCCTAAATTTTGCTCTTTCTTCTGTAAAAACCTTTGTAAGTTCATCAAATTGAAATTGACTTAAAGTAGGAACAGCATCAACTACTCTCTTTTTTTCTTGAGTATTTAAAGATAAACTATGTTTCAATAAATCAAGAAATTGCTCTTCATCTACTTTTACTTCTTCTAAATGTCATTTTATTTTTTCTAAAATAATGCTATCAACTTCTTTTTCTGTTATTTGAATTTCTGACATAACATATTATTTACTTAATTAATGCTTAAATTATAAACATTTTTTTTGTTTTTCAAATTTTTTTTATATAATTTTTTATATTTTTATTTAAAAAAATAAAAATATGTCAGTATTTAAAAATGAAGCATTTATTTTAAAACAAAAAAGAAATTTAGAACAAGATTTTATTTACACCATATTTACAAAAGATTTTTGAAAAATACTTGTAAATAAAAAATTCTCAAAAAAAGAAAAAAAACTTGATGTAGGTTTTTTGATAAATTGTGAAATAATAGTAAAAGAAGAAAAAAACATACATAAAATAAGAAACATAAAAATAAAATGAGATTTTTTAAGTAAAAAAAGATGTTTTGAAGAAATAAATTATTATCTAGAATTACTTAGTTTTATTGATAAAAATATAGCTTTTTGAATAAGTATTCCTGAAATCTATGAAATAATAAAAGAAATAAATTCTATAAAAAATTGCAACAAAACTAAATTAATCCTAGCAAAATTAAAAATAAAAAATATTATCTGAGAATTAGATTTAAGTCATAAAAATAAAACTATTGAAAAAATCTTAAAATTTATAAATCAAAATAATATAAAAAAAATCTTAAAACTAAACTGAATAAACAAAGAATTAGAAAAAGAGTTAGAAAAAATCTAACTCTTTTTAATATCAAACTCCTTCTTTTATTCTTTCAAGCATTTGTTTATCCAAATCTGAAATATATTTAG
>CAZRIS010000003.1:0-12807 GCA_964600205.1 uncultured Candidatus Peribacteria bacterium
TTTACAAAAAAACTACTTCTTATGGACATTTCGGTAGAGATGATGTAAGTTGGGAGGCTCTTGATTCAGTAGATATATTTAAAAAATTATTAAAATAATAATAAAAAAATTAGACTTTAATTTGAAAAAATATACAATAAATCTGTGAAAAATTTTCACAGATTTTATTTTTTAAATAAAAATATATGCTAAAAAAAATTATTAGCTTTATTCTTTTATTATTTCTATTAATAAGCCAAGCTAATGCTTATATAGTAGATAAAAATTCTAGTAATCCTTATTTTAGAGAAAAAATATCTACCCAAATAAAACTAAGCTCTATAAAAAATTGAGGAAAATATATAAATATTATTAATAAATTTATAAAAAAAGCTAGCAGTGAAAAATTAAATAAAATTTTAAAAAGAATAAATAATGCAGAAAATAAAATTTATTCTAAAAAAGATTTTAAAAAATATAAAAAAGTTTTATTAATAATAAAATATATAAAATATTCTATCTTATTTGAACTTGAAAACAGAAAAAAATTAGAAGAACAAAAAAAATTAGAATCTATCAAAAAAGAAAATTTATCTTTAGAAGAACAAAAAAAAGTAGAAACAAAAATTTTATCTATTCAAAAAAATTTATCATCTCTAATAGAAAATACTATAAATTTTTCAAAAGAAAATCTAGAAAAAAATATTGAAAAATTAACTAACTATGAAGAAAAAGGAAATTCTAGCTTGAAAATATTAATTGATGAAAAAAGTATTTGAAAAATAAAAGCAGAACTAGATTTAAAAAATTATAACCTAAAAAACTCTACTTTCAATCAAGATTTTAAATGACAAATTAATGCTTTAATCAATGCTTCCCTAAATTGAGAAGAGGATTTTAAATTACAATTAAGTACATTCCTAAACTATATAGAAAAAGACTGAAGTGCATATTTACTTTTAAAAGGTTTAAATTTAGTAACAAACCAAAAAGAATTTGATCAATTTAAAGATAAAATAGAAAAATTAAAAAAACTAGCAGAAGAAAATAAATATATAAAGATAGAAGATTATGAAACAAAAACAATGCTAGATATGTTAAAAAAAATAAATACCCAAAAAATAAATAATGATATAGAAAAAAGCTTATCAAAACCTCTACTTAAAGCCTATAAAAAAGAAAATAATAAATATTATCTAGTTCCTACAAAATTTGCTTGTGATACTTTTAAAAAATTAAATAATAGCTTTGATCCTATAAATTGAAAAACTTGTAGTAATTCTCAATATAATGACTTATTAAAAAATTTCATAAAAATTTGAGACTTATATTTAGAACTATGAACTAAGAATAAACTAGTATTTGAATGAAAACCTGACCAAATAGTAAAAAATTTTAATAGTTATATAATTTTTGATGATAAAAACATAGAAAAAATTTATTCAAAATTAGAAACAAATAATAAAGAATGGTCTGAATTAAATTACATAAAAAATAATAAACTAGATTTTACACTAAATGCTCAGGATAAATTAAAAATAAATTTAAAATCTAGCCTAGATTATAATAATACATTTAAGAAAATAGACTTTGAAATATTATCTAAATGATTCAATAATGAAAATTTAAATGTAAAATTAAAATTAGAAAATAAAAAATTAAATTGAAAAATCGAATATAATTACAGAAGTTTTAGCTGATATGATAAAGAAACTTGGGAACCAAAATATACTAATTATAATTTAATAGCTAATATTTATTGAGAACAAGGTTATAAAAATAATTTAAAAAATTTAAAAATAGATACAAACATAAAAAATAAAGAAACTAACTTTGTAGAATTTAAAGCAAATTTTGAAAAACAAGATTCAAATTATAATCTAGAAATAGAAAATTATAATTCTAAAAAAGAAAAAAGTTTTGAAACAAAAATAAATTTAAAAAATTCTAAAATAAGCTGAAAAACTATATTTTATGATAACAATAAACAATTCATAACTATTACTCACTCTTGAGAATATGCTACAAATTATATTAATTTAAAAAATAAAATAGATTTTAGTAAAGATTTACCATTATTATGATGATATAATAATCAAATTTCAAATTCAAGAGATAGTATAAGAATAAGTGATTTAAAATTTATAGAATCTGCAGTAGAACAATATTATCAAGATAATTGAGAATATCCTAAAAAAATAACAAAAGATAGTATTTGAATATATATAAGTAAAATACCAAAAGATCCATTATGAAATGTAGAAATAAACTCTTGTAAATTTGGTTATATTTATGAAGTATGAGAAGATAAAAATTGAATTCCTAACCAAAATTATAAATTATCAGCTTGTTTAGAAAATACTAAAAAAGCTGAGATAGATGGATGAACAGATAACAAAAGAATAGAATTTTGATTTTTAAATAATTCTTATAAAAATAAACAATATATAAATAATTATAAAACTTGGATAAAAAAAGAAATAAAAAAAGAAAAGAAAGAAAATAAAAAAATAAACTCTAACCTAAATATATCTGTTGATACTAGAAACAATAAAAATAATTTTAATTTATATTTTGATTATAATAAACAAGATAAAAAAGTTATTGAAATAGAAATAACTAATAAATGAACTATAGAATATAAAAAAGTAGAAATAAAAGCTCCAAAAAATTATGTAGATGAAAAAACTTTAGAATTATGATATTAAAAAATAAACTAAAAAAACTTGGGAATTTTCCCAAGTTTTTTTAGTTTATTACAAAATTAGTTTTTAACTTATAAAGAACTTCTCAAATAATTTTATTATAGTGTTTATCTATAAGCTTAAATCAAATATTATCTTTATAAGTAAAATATTCTAATTTATAATAAGAATTTAAAGTCTTTATTCTTCAATCTCTAAAAATTACAAAAAGTGGAGTTTTTGAAGTATCACTATTTCTATAAATAGCAATAACTCAAGGATCATAAGCTATAGAAGAAGGATTTTTATAATAAGAATATTTAGAATTATCAAGTTTTAAATAAATTCAATTATCAATTAAATTATTAAAATCTGAAGTTATATCTAAATTTGTATCATTTTTTAAAATCATCTTTTGCTTATAAATTTTTTTATTATCCTTTAATACATATATGACTGGATAATCATTTTCTATTTTTACTTTAGTTTTATAAGAAGATCAAATATTAATTTTTCAACTATCTCCATTTATATCAAAAATTTTCAAATTATTTTCTTTTACAAATACCTTATTATCATCTAAATTAGACTCCCTTGGAAATACAAAATTTCATAAAGAATCTGTATAAACTCTAGATTTATTATAATCTGAAATAACTTTAGCCAAAGAATTTCATCTTATTCTATAAATATTTATCGGTTCTTTATCTATTTTTTCATCTATATAACCATTAATTTTTCCAGATTTATAATTCAAAATTTCTGGTCTTGGAGAATATACTTCAAAAGGAATTTCTTTTTTTGTTATATTTCAATTTTCATCTTTTAATTCTATTTCTATATTTGTTTTAAATAATCTATCAAAACTTCCAAATTTTATTTTTATTCTAGAAGGAGATCTAAGTACTTCATATTTTGGAGGATTTAATTTATTCACTTTTATTTCTTTTATACTATCTATTCAAGAATTATCAAATATATAATTAGTAAAATCAATAATTTTTTCTTTATAAACAGGTATTCTAATTATTCCATCATAATCAAGCTCAGGAGCTAAATTATCTGCTTGTAATTGTGGAGAAAGAAGAATTTGATTAGATTTAGTTCCAATTAATCATTTATAGAAAGCATAAATTTTAGCATAATAATAATCATTTTTTATTTTTTCACTTACTAAATAAATATCTTTTTTAATTCATAAGTCATACATTCTATAAAAATTCAATTTTCTTAAATCAATTCCAAAACTAGATCAATCATAATATTTTATATCTATATGAGAAGAAGTATTTAATTTAGAATCATCTAATACTGTTATTTTTGTTCAATCTAGAATTGGTTTACCAAGATATTTTCTGATTTCTTGTCATTTTATATTTACAAAACTATCTTTTGCTACATACAAATCTCAAGTAATTTTATAAATTTTTATATTTTCATTAAAAGATATATTTGAATGAGTATCAATTAATACTTCTTTTTTCTTAGAATCATTTGTCAAATAATAAATTTTTACACTATTTCAAGCTGAATATAATTTAGTATTTGCTGTAAGTGTTACTAACTTATTTTTAAGTAAAGTTTCTTTGATATCTTCTAATTTTTTAGTTTTCAAAACAACTCAAGGAGTATTTCAAATATAATCAAAATAAGCTATATTTGTGTGTATTTCATAATTATCATTTTTTTCTTTTAATCAAATATTTTGTGTATCACTTATAGCATCAATAATAGATTTTTTAAGCTTTTTAGGATAATAAGTAGTATTTGGGTAATCAAAGAATTTATCAACTCTATTATAAAATTCTATTCTATAATTATTAATTAGAGGATTTGTAGAACTTAGAAATTTTAAATTTATAGTTTTATTAGCTGATAAACTTTCTTCAAAATTATTTACAGCTTCAATAAATTTTTGATTAAAGAATTTATTATCAGAAATATCTACTTTCAAAGGAGCTCAAGAATAATAATCTTTATTTTCCTTTTTACTTAAATTTTCTTTTAAGAATAATTCCCCATCTACCAAATAAAGTAAATCCTTATCCTTATCATTATCAAAATCTATTGGAGTTGGTTCTTCTTTTCAAGTAAGATTATCTATATAATCAAATAATTTATAACTATAACCATCTTGAATTATATAAATTCATTTATATTTATACTTCACTGCTTTATTTACTCAAGCATTACAAGAATTTGTATTATTTGAAGTATTTTTATTGTTATTTAATGCTAATATTTTTTTCTTTGTATTATCTAATCATTTTTTGAAATTATTAAGTCATCATTTTACTTGAGTAAGTAAATCTTTTCACATTTCTTTTATTTCTTTATTTTGAGTATTTTTATCACTAATTAAATTCTTTAGTGAAGCAATAAAATTATTATTATATTTAGCTAACATTTTATTATAAGCAACAAAATCTTTACTTTGCTCTTTTGAAATTTTCTCAAATTTTTGTTTTTTAATATCTATTATTTGCTTTCTTAATTTTATAGTTTTTTGTTTTTCATTTTCTATAATATTTTTCAAAGTTTCAAATTTCAAAATATTATTTCTTTGTAATTTTTTTATAATTTCATCTTGTTTAGAATAATTATTTTTAGCTAAAGTTTGCCAAGTCTTTCTTAATTCATCATATTTATGACTAGAAAATTCTTTTTTAGATAAAACATTATTAACTGATTGTATAAATTCTTTATTTGAAATAGTTTTATCTTTATTTTCTTTTAAATTATTTTCTAATTTTAAAATTCACTTAGATATAATATAAGCTAATTTTACAAAAGTTTTTTTATAACTTATTCAATCAACTCATATATTTATATCACTTGGAGTTTTATCTGAAAAATCAAAGCTATCAGGATCTATAGCAAATAAATTAACTATATTATTTGTAAAATCATTAATAGGTTTAACAATAGCTCTTGCCATTTCAGTTAAAAACTCTGTATCATATTCAAAATTTACCCAAGTTGTAACTTTTATAGCATCAACAAAAGGATAAGAATATTGTGGCAAAGTAATATCTATAAAATCTGTAGGAAGATATCAATTTCTTTCAGTCAAGAAAGCAATTTGATCTCAAGCTCTCCATTCTGGAACAAAAGGAGATTTTTTCAAAATACAAAGAGCCTTTGCTACAAGTTTCAAAATATTTACAACACCTTCTATTGAAACAAATATTTTTGGTAATTTTGGTGGTGGTGGTAAATTTGGTAATTCTACTTTTGGAAGACTAGGTAAATCTGGTAATTCTGGAATTTCAAAACTAGGAAGTAAAGGTAAAGGTTTTATATTTATATTTGGAACATCTGGTAAATATAATTTTGGTAAAGTTGGTAAAACTATTGGTCTTTTATTTACTTTAAATTCTGGAATAGAAATATCTATAGATAATCTTATATTATGTAAATCAAGAATTATATCAGGCCATTTAGGAAATTGTATAACAGGAATTTTTGGAATTATAAAACTTACTAATTTTAATTCAAAATATAATAAATCATTTCTTTCATTTTTACAAGTATGACATTCTGCATCAAAATCTATAAATAAATCTGCTAATATTTGCCAAGATTTAAGTATAGCTTTTACTAATAAATAAGTTTCTACCCAAGCTTTAAATCTTTTTCCATTTCTTCAAAGCCAACCTCAAATAAGCTCAGAAATACTTTCTATATTACATAAAATTTGATCTAACCGTTCTTGCTTTTTATTTACCAAACTTGCAAGTTTTTCAGGAAATTTCTTATATTCTTCTAAAATTGCTATATTTTGTTCTAAAGAAGAAATAAAAGAATTTAATTTAACTATAGACTCTGGATTTTTTGCAACTTTTTTATATTTATTTACTTCTTCTTTATATTGATTTAAAGTAGCTTTCCATTCTATTATAGTCTTATTTAAAGTTTCACTATCTATCCAAGGAATATTTACATTAACTTGTTCTGGTTCAATATTAATAAATGGAATATTTCACAAAAACTCATAAACTCAACTTATTCAAGAATTAACTCAAGCTAATCATTTTCATTTATTTTTAACATAAGATTTTTTCAAATCATCAAAGAAATTATCCCATTTCAAGTCAAATGCTCAATCAAAATCTGGTAAAATAATATATAAATCAGGAAAATCTGTAAGTTTTGTAACAATCTCTTCTATTTGTCTTGTTACCCAATCCATTAAAAAATCAGGAAAAGCTGCTATTCTTGTATTTTTTACTTTTACAACATCCTTATAATTTCAAGTTGACAATCAACTTATATCTAAACTTACATCCAAATCTCAAAGTCAATTATTTCCTCAATCCATTGAGACAAGAGGTTCTCAAGAAAATAAATCATTTCAAGGATTAGGAATTGTTCAAGGATTATTTGGTTTTTTAAGTGCATCAATTAAATCTTTTGCAACATTAGAATTTTTAAATCAAACTTTTTGAGCTCTTATATAATTATCAATAAATTTAAATCAAATTTTATTTGTATTAGCTAAATTATTTGAATTATTATTACAATTAGCATTTATAATTCAATATTCATCACTTCATCATACTCATCATCACACAAAAGTAACAATTCAATTTTGTCAAGCATATCACAAATCTTCATCTTCTTTATTACATTTCATTAAAGGAGCAGCAACAACTACACAATTTCATCCTGGAACTATAGGATGAGCTCAAGGAGGATTTGAATATCATACTACACTAGCTGGTCATCAAAAACAAGCAGCTATTCATTGTCATAATGTCAAAGTAGGTGTCCAAAATAATCTAAAAGTATTAGTAGGAGCCCAAGTTCATAAAGAACCTCAAGCTGAATTAGAACCACAATAAGGTCAAGGAACATAAGCCTTAGAAGAAACAGGAAAAACTGTAGGTAAACAACAAGGACTATGTCAACAACTAGTTTGATATCAAGTCAAAGCTGAAAAAATAGGATATCATTCATTAACTTTTAATCAATCTCAAATTGGCATACCAAAAAGTGTAGGATCATTTCAAGGAGCTAAAGGAGCCCAATTTAAAGGAGTAGCTAGACAAGAACCTCATCAAAATCCACATCCAAATCACTCAATAATTTTATCCATTCAAGCACTAATTTTATCAACTTCTTCATTAATTTTATCTAAACTAGAAGATAAACTATTATCATCTGAATAATCTGGAGATTTATCTTCAAAATCTGGTATTCAATCATCATCTGAATCTTTATATTGTTCTTGTAATTTTTTATGAGCAAAATTTTTTATATCATCTGTATTTCAAGACTTAGAATCATTTAACAATTTATCTATATAATCTGGTATTCAATTATTATTTTTATCAATATTTTCTGTATCTTTATCTTCTTTTAAATTATTAGTATTTCAACAACTAGGAGCTTTTTCTCATTTTTGATATTTTCTAGCAGCAATTGATCTATATATAATTACTTTTTTAGAACAATTTTCTCAATTCTCTTTATAAATTATATCTCCATATTTATCATCTCATAATTCTCATTTTTCAAATAATCATACTTTTATATACCCAATTTTAAAATTATTTGTCCTTAAATTATAATTTATTTTTAATTCTTCTTTTGGTTTCAAAGAAAATCAATCTATTAAAAATTCTCACTCTCAAGGACTAGGCTTTACTTTTAAATTCTTGGAATTAGTTATACTACCTTTTATTAAACTAAAAAGTCTTGGAACATCTTCTATATAAGCTATATTTTTTAAAGTTTTATTTCAAATATTTTTTAAAGTAACTGTAACATTTACTATATCTCAAGATTTAAGATTTCAACCATTTCTATCTTTATAAATTTTTGTAACTTCTAAATTTAAAGCCTTAGCATACTGTCCTCTAATAAATGTAGTTTGTTTTGTATTATTATTTTCTCAAATATTAGATATATATTTTGAATAATCATTTACAAAATTATTTAAATCACTTTTTGTTTCTTTTATATCTTTAGCTAAATTTTGATTTTCTTGATCTTTTATTACATCTCAAACATTATTAATAGTTCAAGTAGAATAAGGAAAATTTAGGTAAATTAAATTATTTATTAATTCTGTATTAACATTATCACTTATGATTCTATTATTAGTACTAGCAATTTTAGAACTATTATGAGTTTTTATTGAATCATTTATAGCTTTATTTAGTTCTTCACTAGATTCTAAAGCTTTTAAATTAGAATTATTTCTATTTATTTGAGGTACTCAATCAAAATATACAAAAGAATAATCACTTCTAGGAGTATTTTTCAATTTAATAGAATAACCTTTATCAACTAATTTTTTAGTAAATTTTGGATTATCATGAGTTCATCCTCCATAAAAAATATTTATTTCTCAATTATCATCCAAAGTAACAATATCATCTTTTCAATCTGCATCCATATCAAAAACCCTAGCAATTGTTATTTTTCAAGATAAATTAAATTGCTTAGATAAATCTATTCTTTTAAAATCTTTAAAATCATTATTTAAAAGAGCTGGTCTTCATTTATTATCTACAAAAAATATATCAGAATATTTATCACCTGTAAAATCTCAAGCTCAAACTAAATCAAGATTTCAAATATCAGCCACATAAGCCAAATGTCCTAAATTTTTAAAATGACCTCATACTTTTTTATTTTCAAGTAAGCTAAAATATCAATCATTTCAAATAAGTAAAATGTCCTTTTTTCAATCATTATTAAAATCAAAAACTTTATATCATTTGATTTCATCTTTATTTATTTTCTTACCAATTGTCCTATCGAAATTTTTATATTTATCTATAGTTGAAAATTTTATTTTTTTCTTTTTTAAGTAAACAACAGGATCTCAAAGATTTATAGTAAGAAGACTTTGATAATCTTTAACTGAATCTCATACATTTTTTCATGCAGCAAATTCAAGTAAAGTCTTATTTCATCATTTCCATCCAAGTCATCATCTTTCTTTAAAATTTTCAAAATTATCAAAATTACCTTTAGCAAAAGAATTTAAACTATATTTTTTTGCAAAAGGATCCTTATAATAAACTCATAAATTTTGTAAATTATCAAGTGAATAAATTTCTCTTACTCAATAATTTTCAGATTTTATATATAAAATTATATTATTTTTAGTAGTTCTTAATAATCAATCTAAAAGTCCTTTATTTTTAACTACTTTAATTTTAGAATTTATAAATCTAAATCCTAAACTTGCTAATTTTTTATCTCATAAAACTACATCAAAAACCAAATAATTATTTTCTGAATTATTTGATAATTTTATTTTAACAGCTTTATTTAATACGATTTTTCAGCTATTTGTTATAGAAAAAATATTATCTCAATAAATATTTTGCAATACTAAAGTATCCCCAGATATTTTATATTTATAATCTGAGTTATTTTCTATTCAATAAATAGTAGTTTTATTATCTAAATTACATTCTCAATTTTCACAAATTTTTAAATTTGTATCATCTTTTGAAAAATTAAAATAAATTCATCATATATCTATTCAAAGATTCTTATTAAATAATTTGATAAAAGATTTATTATCTTTATTTACCAAATTATAATCTATATTTTGTATTAAATCTGAACTAGAGCTAACTTTATTAATTTTTCATAAATTATTTATATTGAAAATATCTTTATACTCATAAGGAGAAGATATAAGACTAGTAACTGCTAATCATCTATTATTTTTATCAAAAAGAATTCAAGAAGCTAGATAATCTTTTTTTGTTATATTTCAATAATCAGCTCAAAGCAATACACTATAAAGTCAATTGTACCTATTTCAAGCTATTTTACTTGCTTTCCAAAAATAAAAAGTTTCTAAAGATACTACATTTTCTCAAACTCAATTAATCTTAAAATGATTATTTTCATTAAATAATTGTATAAGTTTGGCTTTTGTTTGAGAAGATAAAGTTTTAAATACCTTTGAATTTTTTAATTCTTCCAAAGTATTAAATCTAAATCTATAATAATTATCATCAACTTCATAAAAAATCTTTTTTCATAAATCAGTTAATATTCAATTTTTTCTTAATGATATTATGTGAAGTTTATCTTTTTTAAATGGAGCTTGTCATTTTATCTCAAAATAATTATTTGATAAACTTGGATTTGAACTAATTTTTATATAAGCTATTCAAGGATTATCTGTAGCATATACTTTAAAACTTGCTTTTCACTTAGATACTTTTTTTTGTTTTACTAAAGCTGTTACTATAGAAGAATATTTTGGAAGAATTTCCAAATTCAGTTTAGTAGAATTATCAGTCCAAACTACATTATTATAAGCATCTTTTAATTCTATGTTTAAAGTAGTATATGAAGAAGGATTTGCTTCTAATTTATTTTTTGTAGGAAGAATTTCTATTTTTAAAGCAGAAAGTGGTAAAATACTGAATTTTTTAGTAAAAATTTTATTTATTCATTCTATTTGGAAATTAAAATCAATATCTTCTCAAGCTATTCTATAAGTTCTAAAATCTATTAAAGCTCTACCATTTTTTATTTCATAATAATTTTTTGAAGTAGTTCAATAATCACTATCAACTTGTAAATAAACTCTAGAATTAAAATTATTTATTAAATTTCAAGCAGAATCAAGAACTTCAAGATTTATAATAGATTGTTGTCATCCTACTTTTAAAGGTCTAGAAACACTTGTTCTAATTTGAATATTATCTAATACTTTTAGTGTAGAACTTGTAGTAAGTAATTTCTTATTATCTTTTTTTATAGTAGCAATAATTTTTGAAACTCAAGCTTTCTTTGCTTTTAGTCTAAATGCCTTAAATCATTCAAGAGTAGTTAAAGATAATTTCTTTGAATCAGTTCACAGAAATGATACAGAATTTCATAAAATTTCTAAATCTATATCATAAAAATCTCAAATTACAGGATTATCAAATCTATCATAAATAGTAACAAAATTAGTAGAAACTCAATCTTTTCATAAAATATTAGTTCATAAAGTTATTTTAGCTTTTTTAGGAGAAGAAGGTTTTACTTCAAATTTTTTTGTTACTACAAATCACTTAGAATCTTTTATTTTTAATAAATATTTACCTGAATTTTTTATAGCAAATAAAGATTTCAAAGAATTCAAATTATTAAAATTCGTTTCAAAAATACTATTATTTTTATTATCAAAAATTTTTACACTTATTGGATAATCAAGACTAATTTTTTGTCATTTTTTATTATAATTAGTAAGAGAAAAAACTATACTTCAAGAATTAACTAAATTTTTTATATTTTCAAAATCATTATTTTTCCCATTAAATAAATAAATATTAGTTTTATCATTAGCTATAGCATAATCTCATCAAATATTAAAATCTCAATTAATTTTATTTGAACTAGAAATAAACATTCTATCTCCTCTTATTTCTATTTTCAAAGGAGAAGAAACAGCTAAAATTTTTCTTTTTCAAGTATTTCTATCAGTTATAAATGAAGCAGCTTTAAAAATTATATCAGCATCTTTTTTTCAAGTAGTAAAATAATATTTCGAAAAACCATATTTTGAAGGAATATAAAATCTATTAAATACTATATAATCCTTATATTTTTCAGGAATATATTTATCTTTTTTATCATCAAAAATAATTTTATTATTTTCTTTATCTATTATCTTATCAATGTAATAATAAATTTGAGTATTATTATCTATATAAACTCTTTTTCAAAATTTATTTTTTACTACTGTTTTTAAAGTTCAAACTTTATCATAAAAATACCTACTTGCATCTGAAGAAAAATCAAGAGTAGATCAATCTAGATTTTTATCTAAACAATCATTTATTCAATTTTTATTATCATCATTTTGACAAGAAGGATTATTTTTAGCATTATTATATTGTTTATTAAATTCTTCCTTATTATCTATATCATATTTATCTTTTAAATAATCATCATATCAAAATAAAGAAGCTCAACAATCTCCATCTGTTATTTTTATTTTTGGTGGAAGCATATCTTTTAACCGACAAATAACAGCCGGAATCCATTTAAATAGACTTACTCATTCAGGTGGAGCACACTTAAAAGGATTTTTATTACTATTTAAAAAATCATCTTTTACTCTATTATCAACAAAATTTAAATTTAAAGAATTTGAATAAATATAAGTATTTAA
>CAZRIS010000003.1:12907-15318 GCA_964600205.1 uncultured Candidatus Peribacteria bacterium
AGCTCATAAATAAGCTATTTCATATTCTTTTTTATTTTTTGATAGTAAATATTTTTTATTATTTCAAATTTGATCACTTAGATAATTTTCAAAAATAAATTTATATTTTGATGAAACATTATTTAAATTATTCCAAAAAATTGAAAAAACAAGTAAATCATAATAAGATATTTCCTTTTGTTCTCAATTTAAATTAATTTTTTTTACAGGTATTGATTGTAAATATTTTTTTAAATCAATTTTTGCTTCTCAAATTTTATTTATTTCTTTTGATTTTTTATCAAGTAACTTATCTAAATTATTTTTTACTTCTACTAAATTCTTTCATTTAACTCTATATAAATTTGGATAAATTATTTTTGTATATTTTGTAGCATTTTCTCAAGCAAAAAAATCAACATATCTATCTCTATCAATAGGAAGATTTGGAGTAATAGGATTAGTAATTTCATTATATAACTCTTCTTTAGTTGGAGATTTATGCATTATATAAGAAGGTATTTCTACATAATTTTTATAATTAGAACCTTTTCATAATACTATATTATCTCAATCACAAGTCCATTTATTATTATAAACATTATTTTTTAAAATTTGATAATTATAAACCACATATCCTTCTTTTTCATCAATACATTGTTTATATGTTTGAATAAAATTATATTTTAAGCAATCTTTTGGTGAAGGATTTTTTGAAGAATCTGAAGTCTTTTTTGATCATTTAATATCAAAAATAGGAGATACTGCTTTATTTAAATCATAAGATTTTAATTTTAAATCAACATTATTTGACAATCTTGAAGTATCTAAATTCACAGGAGAAGAACCTGCATAATATCAAGTTGGATTTTTTCATTTACATAATTTTACATCATGCTCCATTAATTTTATATCAAGGCCTCTATTTGCTTCTACCAAGGTTCAAGAGTTATAAGTTGATCATCTATAAATAGAACAATCCTTAGCTGTTTTCAGTTTAGAAGCATCAAGTCAAGAATAAAAATTTCTATATTTTACTGTACAATTAAAATTATATATAGGAAAATCAGTAGTTGTTCAAGTATAAGTTTCTTCAATTAAAGTTGGAATCTTTATTTTTTTAGCTAATTTAGATTTTACTAAATCATCTATTTTATTTTCTAAATCATTATTTGAAGCTCTAACTACTTTTTGACTTACACTATCTAGAATAGTAACCAAATAAGGAATAAAATCAGCATTAACAATTGCTCATTTTTCATTATATCTTCAAGCATTATGAACATTTGTTCTAAAATCAGAAATAGTTCATTTATTAAAAACTTCCAAAAAATTTTTTGTAGTTTTGTTAATAATAAATCTAGTCATTATATCTGAAGATTTTGAAGTATCTGGAAGTTTTCAAGACTTATAAAATAATTTTTTTATTTTTGGATTATTTATTTGTTCTAAAATTTTATCTAATTCTTCATTTTGAGAATCTAAAACTTCTTTTTCTATTTTTTCAGCTAATTTTTTTGAAAATCTATTATAATTTAAATCTTCTTTATTATCTAAGTAAGCTTTATATCATTTATATGATGGATAATGAATTGAAGCTTGCTCTCTAAATTGATCATAATAAAAAACAAATGGTTTATAAGAAGCTGGTAGATCTTCTCCAGTTTTTCAATTTAAAACTCATTTATTTTTATCAAACAAATTCTTTCAAGCATAAAAATCATGATCTTTATCTAAAAAATCACTTATTTTTTTTATATCCTCAGATTTATTTCAAGTATTTGGAGAAATAAAAGAATGCCAAATTTCAGCTTTAAAGCCATTTTTATTTTCTTTATTTTTTATATAAGCTTTTTGTTTATAATCATAAATATAAGCCTTATCTTCAAAATCAACATAAGGAGCAATCGATACAATTGATTTTCAATTATCAAAAATAATAGGTAAAGGAATTTGTCAAATAAATATACTTCAAATAAGTTTTGAATTAAAAGAAGCATTTTTATCTAAACTTTTATATCATTCAAAATATAATCATTCATTTAAAGAAGCTATTTCAAAAGGAGTTGCATTTTTTGGAACTGGTAAAATAACCACTCTTGTATTTTGTAAGACTCCTTGAATATCTCTTGCATATCTATCAACTTTTGAATTTATTTGATTATAAATATCACTTGAAACCAAAATACTAACTAAATTATAAAAGCTAGTATTAGAAGCATTAGCCTTTGAAAAAAATTTCAAACTAGGAATAGCTATAGTAGAATTAAAAAAGAAGAAAAATAATACAATTATAGAAATAATTTTTTGTATTTTTGAGAAATTCATAATTATTAATTTTAGCTTAAAAATAAAGATAAAAAAGACTTTTTAACATAATAGTTAAAAAGTCTTTTTTATCAAATTTTTTGTATAATTTTATTGAGCAAAAA
>CAZRIS010000004.1:0-8800 GCA_964600205.1 uncultured Candidatus Peribacteria bacterium
TTTGATATTCATTCATTATACATTATATCAAATTCTGCTTCTTTAAAAGGAGGTGCTATTTTATTTTTTATAACTTTTACTTTTGTTTGATTTCAAGTAGCTTCTTTTTCCATTCAAGTTCCAGATTCTATTTTTGCTTTTTTTCTTACATCAAGTCTTTGGCTTGCATAGAATTTTAAGGCATTTCATCAAGTAGTAGTTTCTGGACTTCAAAACATTACTCAGATTTTCATTCTTATTTGATTTATGAAAATTACAGTAGCTCAGCTTTTAGCTATTGCTCAAGTTATTTTTCTTAGAGCTTGGCTCATAAGTCTAGCTTGAAGTCACATATGAGAATCTCCCATATCTCATTCAATTTCTGCTTTTGGAGTTAGAGCTGCAACAGAGTCAACTATTATTAAATCAACAGCTCAGCTTCTAACTAAAGCATCTACTATTTCTAAAGCTTGTTCTCAATAATCTGGTTGAGAAATTATTAAATTATCTATATCTACTCAGATTTTTTTTGCATAATTAGGGTCTAAAGCATGTTCTGCATCTATAAAAGCTGCAGTTCATCATGCTTTTTGTATTTCTGCTATAGCATGAAGAGTAAGTGTTGTTTTACCTGAAGATTCTGGACCATAAATTTCAATTATTCTTCATTTTGCATATCATCCTCCTAAAGCTAGGTCAAGTCCTAATGAACCAGAACTAAATGTTTCTACTTTCATTCCTCAGTCTTTATCTCAAAGTCTCATTATAGAACCTTTACCAAATTGTTTTTCAATCATTGCTAGTGCTTCATTTAATGCTGCTTTTTTATCCATACTTTTTTATTAAAATTATAAAGTTTTATAATCTTATATATTGATTATATTAAGAGTATATAAAATATATATCTTTTGTCAAAAGTTTTTTAATCTTTTAATTTATAATTTGTTTTTAATCATTCTTTTGTTCATAAAACTATATTTTTTCAAGAGCAGTTTTTACATATGAAAATATATCATTTAGGATTTGGTCTTTCTACTTCAACTAATGTTTTACAATCTTTACAATAAAAAGCTACTCATCATCTATCAGGATTAAAATCATTTCTATAATTTCAAAATTCTTCAATATTTACTAAATCTCAAAAATTACTCATAATTTGTTTTTAAAATTTAAAATAGGCTCATAATTTGTTCTTGTTTTGTTTCTAAATTTAATACTTTTAATTTTACTAATTCAGCAAAACATTTTAGAGTTGCTTCTACATCTACTAAGGCATCATGAGCTCATACAAAGTATTTACCAAAAAGTTTTTTATGCAATTCTCAAAGTTTTGGTCTTTTATATCATTTTGAATCTTTATTTTTTCTAGGAAGTTTACAAAAATTGATAGTAGAATTCATTGTACAAATAACTTGTTTTGGGTGGTATTCAAATTCTCTTCATAATCTTTTTAATTCTAGCTTTATCATATCTTCATCATATTCTATATTATGTCAAACTATTATATCACTTCAGTTTATATAACTTAGGATTTTATCTATTACTTCTTCTATATATGGAGCATTTTTTACATCTATATCATAGATATGATGAATTTCAGAAGAAGAGAAGGGAATAGGTATTTTAGGATTTATTAAAATATTTACTCTTTCTATTTCTTTATAATTTCAATTTTCTTCAACTTCTGCTAGAATTCAAGCAAATTGTATAATTCTTGGTTGCTTATCTAAATCTTTTTCTTTTTTATCTATAAAACCAGTTGTTTCTGTATCAAAAACAAATACTTTCATTTAATAATATTATAAATATAAGTGTTAGTTATATTATATTTTTATATTTTTTTGTAAAGAAAAAAATCTCTTTTTTGAAGAGATTTTCATTTTTTTAATAACTTTTATTTTACTAGGTCATAATAATTTCTACCTACTCTTTTTATTACTTTTTTATTTTGTAAGTTCATATATATTGTAGTATCTTTTACATTTCTTACTTTTTTTACTTGTTTTATTATTTCTTCTGTACTCATTGGTTCTCATTTTTTTGTCAGAATATCTACTATCACATCTATAACTGTTCCTGGCTTAAATCACCATTCTCTTAGAGCATAAAGTCATCTACCAATCAATACAAAGTCTTTACCTTTTATAAGTTCATTATGAATAGTATTTATTTTTACATTTTCTTTGAAATATTCACTTATTTTATTTGCTATTTCAACAAAATGCATTGGAAGTTTTTCCTTTTTTAGTACATATATTGCTTTATCTTTAAGAGTTTTTGGATTTAAAATTTTCCATTTTGTAAGTCAAATTAAATCTTCTTCTCAGTCTACTATATCATCATAAATATCCATTATACTATCAATTGTAGTATTTTTTAAGTTTTTATATCATAGATTATATTTTATTTTTTCATACAAATTTTGTTTTTTCATTACATCTCTTCTTTTTTTCAGAATTTTTACTCATTCTTTATGTATTTCTTCAATTAATTTTTTTGATATATCTTTGAAATAAAAATGAGTTTTTACTCATAATTTTGGTTTTGATTTTTCTATATCAATATCTGCTGAGATTATGGCATCTAAAATATTATTATTAACATCAGGAGTTAATTTTAATTCTTTTATTAAAAGATTTAATAATTTATCTTTTGCTATAATTCATCAATGAAGAGCTATAAATTCTTTTGCCTTTTCTTGTATTAAAGAAAGAGATGAAGATTTTATAAGCCTTTCTATTTTTTTTATTCAAACATTTTCTATTTGTCTAACTCTTTCTCTTGTAATAGTAGGAGTAAAAGATTGTCCTATAGCATTAAGAGTTTGTTTTTCTCAATCTAATCAAACTCTCCTGCTAAGAATTATTTTTTCTTTTTCAGATAAACTATTTAACATTTCTCTAAAAGAGTTTTCAATTATTTTTTTATTTAAAACAGTAGTACTCATTTTTATTTCCTTTTAAAAAAACAAATTTTTTAATAACTTTAATATAATTGTATTAAAAAAAAAGTCAAATTTAAAAATAAAAAATAATAGAGATTATCTCTATTATTTTTATCTTTTTTTCCTTAAGAAAGCAGGTATATCTAGGTCATCATCTATTGTATTTTTAGGAGTACTAGAAATAGAAGGAGTAACTGGAGTTGAAATTCTAGAATCACTAACAGTTTTTCTTCCAAAAGGATTAATAGTTTTTGTATTTTGCTTTTTTTCTTCTAATATTTTTTTATTAGAATTTTCATCAAATCAAGTTGCTACAACTGTGATTTTTATTTCTCATTCATAATCTTCTCTAATTGTAGAACCAAAGATAATATTTGCATCTGGATCTACAGATTCTGTTATAACTTTTGCAGCTTCATCTACTTCAAACATTGATAAATCTGTTCAACCAGTTATATTAAATAGTAATCATTTAGCTCATGCAATAGACAATTCTAAAAGTGGAGAATCTATTGCAGCTCTTGCAGCTTCTACAGCTCTATTTTCACCTGAACCAAATCAAATACCCATAAGAGCAGAACCAGCATTTCTCATAACTGATCTAACATCTGCAAAATCAACATTTATAAGTCCAGGTTGAGTGATTAAATCTGAAATACC
The DNA here is from genome assembly GCA_964600205.1 of uncultured Candidatus Peribacteria bacterium. GTDB lineage: Bacteria > Patescibacteriota > Gracilibacteria > BD1-5 > UBA6164 > JALUWO01. Next base: position 3,584 of record CAZRIS010000004.1, read on the forward strand.
TTGAACTCATTGATGTAGAACTTCATCTACTATAGAAAAGGCTTCTAAAAGAGGAGTTTTTTTATCTATTATTGATAAAATTTTATCATTTGGAATAGTAATTAAAGTATCTACTTTTTCTTTTAAATTATTAAATCAATCAATAGATTTAGCCATTCTATTTTGACCTTCAAAAGAAAATGGTTTAGTTACAACTCATACAGTTAAAGCTCATTGTTCTTTTGCTATTTCAGCTATAACTGGAGCAGCTCAAGTTCAAGTTCCTCATCCAAGTCCACAAGTAATAAATACCATATCTGCTCATTCTAATACATTTTTTATTTCTTCACTTGATTCTTCTGCAGCTTTTTTTCAAACTTCTGGATCTGATCAAGCTCATAATCCTCAAGTTATAGTTTTACCTATATTTATTTTTGTAGGAGCTAAACTTGAGTATAAAGCTTGAGCATCTGTATTCATAGCTATAAACTCAACTCATTCAAGTCAAGCTTCAATCATTCTATTAACAGCATTATTTCAACCACCACCAACTCATACAACTTTTATTTTTGCTACTGGTGAAATAGTTCAAGCTAATGAAACTTCTTCAGGACCATTATTAATAGTATTAGATTTACCTGATAATAATGATTTTAATTTATCTTCTCTTTTTACCATCTTTTATTAGTTATAAAAATAAATTTATTAAAAATTAAAACTTTAAAATTAATTGTCAATATTTTATGGAATAATTTTTTTATAAAGTTTTATTATTGATTCTAAAAATCATTTAAAATTTAAAGAAAAACTAGAATATTCTCATAAATACTTTTTTGTAAGGATTAGATTTCAAATAACAGCTGCAAATATTGGATCTCATAAATTATTATCTATTAATTCATCATTTATACTAGGAATTCAAATAAAACTAGGTAGTCTTAAGATTTCTTTTGATAATTCTATTAGTCATTTTTGTTTTGCAGCACCTCAGACAAAAACAGCTCATTCTGGTAACATTCAATCTTTTCAAATTAACTTTAATTCTTTTTTTACATATTCAAGTATTTCTTCATATCTAGCAGTAACTATTTGATTTAAATATTCTTTTGAAATTCATCATTCTTCATTTAATCATAATTTTTTAAAAGGTATTTCACTATCTAATCATTTTTTATTTTCTTGTAATTCTATACTTGAATATTCTAATTTTAATTTTTCTGCAATTTCAATTGATACTCTTGCTCATAATGCTATATCATTTGTTACATTATCTCAACCTATAGGAATTATGGCAGAGTGTATCAAGCTTCATTCTTCATAAACAGATACTCAAGTAGTAGCAGCTCAAATATCTATACATACTACTCAAAGTTCTTTTTGTCTTTTTGTTAAAACTCATTCTCAAGAATTTATTAAATTTGGATAAACATCTAAAATTTCAACTCAAACATCTAAGACTGCCTTTTTAATGTTATTTAAAATATTTGAATTTACCATAAAAACTAAAGCAACTACTTCTAGTTTTCTAGCAAACATTCAAACTGGATTTTTTACTCATTCTTCTAAGTCTACAATAAAGTATTTAGGAATAACTTTTATAATTTCTTTATTAGGCATATTTACTCAAGATTTTGCAGCATCAAGTACTCTATCAACATCATTTTGAGTTATTTCTTCTCAAGAAATAGCTATTACTCATTTAGAAGTAATTATTTCAAAAGAAGAGGAATTAAATGAAATTGTAGCAGTGTGTATTTCTTCTGCTGCCATTTTTTCAGCTAATGCAAGACTTTTATCCAAGTTATCTTTAAATTCTTCTAAATCTAAAATATTTCATTTTCTAATAGCATTAGAATCACTTACTCAATTTCATAATATAACAAGCTCATCTTGGGAATTTTCTTTTTTTATAACATTTCAAATTATTGTTTTTATTTTTGAGCTTCATATATCTATTGAAACTATACTATCATAATTCATATTTTTTATATTTTTGGTTATAAAATATTATGTTCAAAAAATTTATACACTTTTTTTAGCTTTATAATCACAAAAATTTTTTTCTTTTTTGTTTTTATGCTTGCTAAATTATATTTGCTATTTTTTTATTTTCAAAAAGAGTTATAAACTTTTTGTTAAAAACTTTTTTTCTTTTAAAAAAAGATTTGCTTTTATTTTTTTTAGTATATACTTGTTTTCGTAAGAAATAAAAGTTTAGAGAAAGTTATCTAAATTTTTAGATAACTTTATTTTTTTAAAATTTTTATTTTTTTCATTATATTATTGTTAATTATGTTAAAGTATGGAAACAAATAAATTATTTGTATGAAATCTAGATTGGAATTTAGATTGGAAAGATTTAAAAGAAATTTTTTGAGAATATGGTGAAGTTGTTTTTGTTAGAGTAGTAACAGATAGAGAAACTTGAAAATCAAGATGATTTGCTTTTGTTGAATTTGCAGATGCTTTGGAAGCTAAAAAAGCTATGGAAGAATTAAATTGAAAAGAATTAAATTGAAGAGAATTAAAAATAGATTTTGCAAAAGAAAGAGAACAATAAAAAAAACTGAAAATTTTTAAATTTTCAGTTTTTTTTATAAATCATTTAACATAGCTATTACTTCATCAGCTTCATCTTCATCTTCTTGTTCAGCTTGTTTTATTTTTTTCTTTGATTCCTTCATTTGGAATTCTTGCCATTCAATTAAATGTTTTTCATTTAATCTTTTTATTTCTTCTTGATATTTTAATTCTAATTCTTCAAGTTTTCTTCTTTCTGTATCTAATATATTGAATAATCTATCAATTTGTTCATCAGTCATTGAAGGCATGATATCAAACCAGTATTGCCTTTCATCATCATCCATAGATTCTGTAGCTAAAATCATTTTTATAAGCTCACCATATTTTGCTTGCATTTCATCATCTATTTGAAAAGTTTTTCAATTATGTGTTATTGTTGCCATTTTTTATTTTTTAAGATAAGTAAAATTAATAATACAATAACATTATAACAAATAATTTAAAAATTTGCAAAAAAAAAAATACAAATATAATAAAATAAATTATTTTTTATAAAAAATATTATGTCTTTTGAATTTTTGTATTATTTTATTTATACTTTATTTTTAGTTTTTATTTGGTGATTTTTTGTAATTTTAAGAATACATGCTTTAAAATTTAAAAATTTCCAAACAAAAATAGTTACTTTTACAAAAGCTTTATGTATTAGTTTAATTATTTTATCTATTTTAGGTTATATATTGCTTTATTATATTGTAAGTAATAAAACTTATTGAGTAAAAAAAATAGATAAAATAAACAATAGTTCTAAAATAGAACAAGAATTAAATAATGTTTGAGAAGAAATTTATTAATTAACTAAAAAAACTATGGCTTCAATATTTACAAAAATTATTGCTAGGGAAATTCCTTCAGATATTGTTTATGAGGATGAACAAATTATTGTAATAAAAGATATAAATCCAAAAGCAAAAATTCATCTTTTAATTATTCCTAAAAAAGAAATTCCTACAATTAATGATTTAGAAGAAGAAGATAGAGATTTGATTGCAAATATGTTTTTTGTTGCAAAAAAATTAGCAAAAGATTTATGAGTAGAAGAAGGATATCAACTTCATTTTAATGTTTGACCAAAATGAGGTCAAGAAGTAAATCATATACATTTGCATTTCTTATCAGATTTAAAAGAAATTTAAAATTTTAAAATAAAAAAATGAATTTAGAAAATTTAAGTACAAAAAAAATAATTTTTATTTGAGTATCATTATTTTTAGTGATACTTATTTGAATTATGTTTTCAGTTATGTCTTCTTCTTGAAAAAAATGAAAGACTACTTGAAAAAATTTGGTTATTTGGACTTTTTGAGATGATAAAAATAAATTTTATGAGTTTATTTGAGAATTTAAAAAAGATAAAAATTTAAAAAAAGTTCAAATAACTAATGAAAATTTCAATTCTTGGCAAGATTATAATTTAGCTTTAGAATCTGCTTTAGCTTCTTGAAAGGCTCCAGATATTTTTGTATTAAATTCTTCTGAAATAAGTGTTTTTGAAAATCAAATTCAAGCACTTGATCCAAAAATTTTTAATCCAGATGATTTTATAAAAAATTATAAATCTTTTTTTGTTTGAGATTTAATTTTATCTACAAAAATTTGAAAATGAAAAGAAGCAAAAAAACAAGAATTTGTAAAATGAATTCCTGTTTGATATGAGACTTTATGAATTTATTATAATAGATTTAAATGAATTCTTCCAAAAGATTTTAAATCTTGGGCTTCTTTGAATAGTAGAATTGATTCTTTAAAAGAAGATAGACCAGATATTACTCCTATTGCTCTTTGATGAGGTAGTAGTATTTATGGTGTTAGTGATATAGTTACACAATTTTTAATGCTTGAATGAGCTACTAGTTTAAAGGATTTGAGTGATTCTAAAATAAAATCAGCACTTAATACATATTTTTTGTATTGAGATAAAAAATTAAATTGATATTTTTTGAAAGAAGATTTACTTAAAAATTCTAGAAAAAATAATTTAGACTTATTTTCTAGATGAGAAGTAGCAATGGTTGTAGGTTATCCTAGATTATTGCAAAAAATTGATGATAAATGATTTAGAAAAGCTGCTTTATATGTTGCTCCTTTTCCTTCTTATTATGCTTGAAGTGGTAAAAGTTTAGTTAATTATAATTATTTTGTTATAAATAAAGATTCCAAGAATTTTTGACTAGCAGAGGAATTTTTATCTTATTTAAATAGTGATTTATGAGCTAAAAAATATTTAGAAAAATTTCCTTATTATTTACCTGCTAGAGTAAATTTAGAAGAAGATTTGTTAGATAAAGAGATTATAGATTGATATCATATAAAATTAAAAAATTTTATAAATAATGATTTAGAAAAATCTTCTTTTGATAAATGAGTTAAGATGATTTATGATTCGAAATTAAAAGAAATTTTAAATGATAGAGTAAATTATATTGATAAATTTATTAAATTAAAAGATTATTTGCTTTGTTTATCTAAAAAAATAAGAACTTTAGATAATTTAAGTAGTGAGTGTAGGGAATAATTTATTTTTATTAATATTTTTTATATGAAAACTATTTATAGTTATAAAGATTTTTGTAAAGATTTAGATTTATTAGAAAAAAAATATGAAAATTGAGAAATTTCCTCTTTTTCAATAGAGGAAACTTGGGAAAAATTAAA
>CAZRIS010000004.1:8900-14882 GCA_964600205.1 uncultured Candidatus Peribacteria bacterium
TATATCCATATTCCATTTTGTGATTTAAAATGTAAATATTGTAGATTTGCTTCAATTTGAACAATACAAAACTTACATATTGAAAAATATGTAAGTTTTTTGTGTAAAGAAATAGAAGAAAATAAATATAATAATTGAAAAATAATTATTGATACAATTTATTTTTGATGATGAACTCCTAGTGTATTAAGTGAAAAAAATTTAGAAAAAATTTTTGAAACTTTGCAAAAAAAATTTATTTTTTCAAAAAATATTGAAATCACAATGGAATCAACTCCAAATAATATAACTATAAAAAATTTAGAAAATTGGGAAAAATTTTGAATTAATAGATTAAGTATTTGATTGCAAACTTTAAATAAAAAAGCCCTAGAAGAGATATGAAGATGAAAAAAATGAGATATAAATTTAGCTTTGAAAAATTTGAGTGATTATTTTCAAGATAATTGAAAGATAAAAAATATAAGCTTTGATTTTATTATTTGATTACCTTATGTAAAAAAATGAGAAATATTAGATAATATAAAATATGTTTTGAAAAATTATAATTTTGTAAAACATATTTCAGTTTATATGTTGGAAGATTATTATAATCCTGATAAGATAGTAGAAAATAAATTTGATGAAATAACTTATCCTGAAAATTGGAAAAATTTATGATTAGAAGAAAAAGATTTTTTTAAAGAGTATTCTAGTATAAAAAAATATTTACAAAAAAATTGATTTTATAATTATGAGATTTCAAATTTTGCAAAAAAATGATTTGAATGTAAACATAATAAATGATATTGGGAACATAAAGAGACTTTGGCTTTTTGAATGTGAGCTTCTTGATTTATAAATAATACTAGATACCTAAATGCAGATAATTTTAAAGATTATTATTCTTTTAAAAAGATTTTTGAAGAAAAACTAGATTTTGATGATATTTTTTTAGAAAAAGTTATGTTTTCTCTTAGAACAACTGGATTACAAAAGGAAATTTATGAAAGATTAAATAAAGAAAAAATAGATTTTTTTATAAAAAATTGATATTTAGAAAAAAAATCTAATAAAATTATTTTATTAGATAAGTGAGTTTTAGTTATGGATTATATTTTAAGAGAAATTATCTAGTACAAGTTTGTATAGCAAAATAATATCCTACAAAGAAGGATATTATTATAAGTATACTTGAAATTATTAGATTTAATTTATTTTTCATTATAGTTTTAGTAAATTTGTAATTTTTTCAGTAGTTGTTAGTTCTTCTTCTTTATTTTCTTCTATGAAGTTAGTTAATATTTCTTTTATTTTATTATGATTTTCTTCATTTATGTATAAATCTAATTTTTTTAATCATTTTTTAGTTAAATTTAATCTTAATAGAAAAGGCTTGTTATTATTAAAAATAACACTAAAAGATTTTATATCTCAAAAATCATATAAATTATTTCATACTATAACTCAATCATTTGTTAATTTTACTTCAAGAATTTCAGGAGAATTTGTTTCTATGAAATAATAAAGTCAAGATAAAATTATTATAACAAAACTTAAACCATAAATTTTATTTAAAAATCACCATATTATAAGTCATATTGCAACAGAAATAGTTATAGTGTACCATAAAATTCATTTTTGTTTTTTTGTATTAAAAGTCCAAGAATATAGAATTTCATTAGTCATTATTTTGTAAAATTAGCAAATATAAATTGAACAATAAACCAAGCTAAAGTAGATATTATAAATCATCCTAAAGCAAATAAAACAGTATTTCTTCATTTTGTTTTATCTTGGCTTAAAGACCCAAAAATTATTTGATATCATCAAATTATTATAAAAATTATTGAAACAGTACCTGATATTCACAAGAAAAATTCTATAGCATTTTTTATCATATTTGGTATGTCATCTAAATTTATATCTCAACTTCTTAATTTATTTCAATAACTATCTCAAAAAACTCATCAATCTCTAGCATAACTTATTTTTGATAAAAATAATAAAATAAGTCATAATTGTATTTTTATAAAATTCATATTTTTTTAAATTAAATTATAATCTGAAATATCATTTTTTATTTGAGTAAAATTATCAAGTCTAGGATTGTAATAATCTATTAATAATTTTATAAGCTCTTCTTTGTCTAATTCTTGAGCTTTTACTCAGATATTTTCAAGTCAAGTTTTTACTATATTTGCTCTTGAAATTAATCATTTTTTTAATTCTTGAAATTCTCTTATTTGTTGTTTAATTTTTACTTTATCTATACTGTTTCAAAAAACTCAATTAAAGAAATTTTTAAAAGTTCCAAGAATTGATATATCTCTTACACTTTGGTCTTCTACTTTATCAAAAGGAATTATTACATAAAATTCCTTTTTCATTATTTGAGCTACTTCTATTAGTTTTTTTAAATATTCTATATATTCATAAGTTTGATTTTGAAGTAGTGGATTTTTTTGCTTTAGGGCTTTATCTTTTAAGTTTTCTAGATAAGATTCTATATCTAATTTTTTTGACCTTACAAGTATTTGTATAGGAAATTTTAAAGAATTTAAAAATCTTTGAAAGCTAATAATTATAGCATCTTGTTCTTCTTGACTTTTTAATAAAAAATTTATAGAGCTACATTTTAAAATTAATCTAGCACTATTATCTTTCATTATTATTATATTTTCTCTTATTTGAGAAAAAGCTAAATACCTTTGAGTAGAAGCATCTGCTAGATCTTTTTTATTTGTTTTTACTTTATCTTGATTTTTATTTATCATTTTTTTTATTTTAATTAAATATTTTTTAATTTATCTTTTAAATCTCATAAATTAGTTTTTTTGTTAATTTCTATTTTTTTCTCCTTTTTAGAACTTATTTTTGTTACATATCAAATATCAATTGGCTCAAATGAATCAACCATTTTTACCCATTTTTTTTCTCATCAATTTACTGATTGTCTAATTAAATTTAAAACATAAGGTAAAAATGTCATTTCACTTACTTTTAAAAATACTATTAAAAGGGTAATTATAGCTATTATTCAAGCTGGAAGTACAGCTACTTCAAATCATACAATTTTTGCTAGTGATTTATAAATTGACCAAGCAATTCATCATCATATAACAAGAATAATAAGTTGTTTTAAAGATAATCAAAAAACAATAGGATCTTCATTTTCTATTTGAACAGGAATTTTATATTGCATATCTTTTTTTAAAGATTATTAATAATCTTATTTTATAAGATTTTTTTTATTTTTCAAATACTTTTTCCCAAATAGTTTTTTCAAGACTAGACATAATTTTATAATCATTTTCTTTTTCATGATCATATCATAAGATATGAAGTATAGAATGAATTAAAAGTTTATAAAATTCTTTTTCTTCTCAAAGAGAGTATTCTACTGCTTGAGATTTTATTTTTTCTTCACACATAATTATTTCTCAAGCTATATCATCATCTTTTAAGTTACTAAAATCTGAAAAATAATGGAAGCTTAATACATCTGTAACCTTATCTATTTTTCTATAATTTTTGTTCAAATTTTTTATACTATCTGGGTCTACAAATACTATATTTAAGGTTCATTTTTGTTTTTTTTCTATTAAATTATCTATAGTTTTAAATATTTTGTCAATTATTTTTTCATTTATCTTGAAAGTAGGTTTATAAAGCAAATTATAATGGAACATATTTTTTATTTTTAATAAATTATTGTATTTTTATTTTACATTTTTTTTGCAATAAATCAAAAATGATTATAATAATAGTACAAAAAGTCTAGGGTAATGGTGGCAGGTTTAGTTTATTTTTCTCTTACGGCTAAAATAAACTTAGGAGGTTCTATACCACTTGTGTGGTGAGCTGGATGAGGACTTACTTTTTAGTATTTCTTCTGCAAGGCTCGAAGGCTTCCTAGAATTCTTGGGAAATCAAGAGATACAAAATCTCTAAACTGACCTTATGCTTGGACTTTTGATTTTATTATAATAAAAAAAGCAAGGATTTAAAGTAATATTTTCCTTGCTTTTTTATATTTTTCTTTAAAATAAATAATACTAAATTTATTTTTCTAATAATTAATTAAATGACAGCTATAATAAGTGAAGAAAAAATAAAAAAATTAAGAGAAGCTTGAATAAAAGTTCCACAAGTAAATGAAGCTTGTATAGGATGTTCTGCTTGTGTTGCTATAGCTCCAGAAGTTTTTGAACTTAATGATGAAGGAAAATCTGTAGTTATAGAAAATGAATCATATAATGAAGAAGATGTAAATAATGCAATATCTGCTTGTCCTGTAGATGCTATATCTTGGGTAGAATAAAAAAAAGCTCTTTTAAGAGCTTTTTTTTATTTTGCAGATAATTCTTCCTTTAAATGTTTAAATAAATTATTTATTAAATCATCTAGATTTTCATAATCTTCTCTTTCAAAGATAAATTCATCTTTATCAAGTTTTGCAATTAATTTACCATTAAATAAGTCTTTTTTATTTTTTTCTATTTTTAATTCAATATTACCTTCAGCATCTTTTTTGTCTTCATATTTTTTTAAATAAGCAGATACTTTTGAGTTTAAATTAGCTTCTACTAATCTTTCTATAACTTCTTTATCATGCTCGATAGCATCATTTAGGTGTATTTGTGTTTTTATTTTCATAATTTTTTTTTAATAAATAAAAAATATAAGTCTATTTTTTAAGACTGATTATATTTTATCATATTAGATTTTAAAATCAAGAAAATTTATAAAAAAAATAAGAACTTTTAAGTTCTTATTTTACAAAATTTACAACATTTTTGAAAACTTCTGGATTAGTAATTGCTAAGTTAGATAAAACTTTTCTATTAAGTTTTACTTTTTTAGAATACATTGCCCCTATTAATTTTGAATATGTAGTATCATTTAATCTAGCTGCAATATTAATTCTAGCATTCCATAATCTTCTAAAATCTCTTTTTTTTCTTTTTCTACCAATATAAGCATTTAATCAAGCTTTCATCCAAGCATTTTTAGCTCTAGAAAAAACTTTTGAATTTAATAATCTATATCATTTTGTAGCTTTTAAGATTTTTTTATGTCTTTTTCTTGTCATTAGACCTCTTTTTACTCTTACCATGATTTTTTCTTATTAATATAAATATAAAATATAAAAATTATCTACCAAAAGGTAATTGTTCTTTTACTTTTTTTATTTCAACTTGAGATAAAATTTCTCAATATTTATTTCTTTTTTTAGCTTTTTTACTTTTATCTGAAAGTAAATGTCTTTTACAAGCTTTTTGTACTTTTATTTTTCAAGTTCAAGTTATTTTAACTCTTTTTTTAACTCAACTTCTTGTTTTTAAACTCATAATAAAAATATTAATTATTAAATAGGTTTTAACATAGCAACAAAAGTGTTACCATTTTTTTTGATTTTTCAATCTAATTTATAAGTATCTTCCAACATACTTATAAATTTATTTACTTTTTCAAGAGCTATATCACTATAGTGATTTTCTCTTCATTTTAACATTAGAGTTACTTTTAAAGGATGTCTATTTTGAGCAAATTTCAAAGCTTGTTTTTTCTTTACTTCTAAATCATGCTCTCAAATTTTAAAAGTAATTCTAATGGTTTTTAAATCTGGTGCTTTTCATTTTTGTTTATTTTTTTGTTCTTGTTTTTTTTGTCTATAGAGATATTTTCAATAATCTAATATTTTAGTTATAGAAATATCTCAATTTCTTCAAACTTCCATTAAATCAAGTCAAAGTTCTCAAGCTTTTTCTAAAGCATCTTTTAAACTCATTATTCATAAATTTTCTCAACTTTCATCAATTATTACTTGTACTTTTGATGCTTTTATTTCATTATTTATAGCTTTTTTCTTTCCTTTACTCACTTGTTTTTAATAATTATATTTTAAGAATTTTGTTCTAATGCTTTTAACATTTTGCTAAATCTAGCTTTTTTTCTAGAAGCATTATTTTTATGAATAATATTCTTTTTAGCTAATTT
>CAZRIS010000005.1:0-10140 GCA_964600205.1 uncultured Candidatus Peribacteria bacterium
CTTCATAAAGCCTTCTAATTGCTATTTCCCAAGAATCTAAATTTTGAATTTCATCTAAAAAAAATACTTTTTTATCTTCTGATAATTCCAAAAAAGTTTCATATAATTTTGAAAACTCTTCAACCTTAAAATCAAGCAATTTTTCATCTTCAAAGTTTAAGTATCTATAATTTAAATTATCAAAAAAATTTTTATTTATCAAAGACAAAAAACTTGATTTTCCTACTCTTCTTAATCAAGTAATAATAACTATATGAGGGATATTTAAAAATTTTTTTACATCTTGTAATTTTTCTCTTTCTACAAAATTTTTTTCTTTTAAAAAATAATTATTTTGTCTAACTAAAATTTCTTTTATTTGGAATTTATTCATAGTAATAATATATAAAAATAATTAAAAGTTTTCATTATTAATGATAATTATATACTATTTTTTATTTTTTGCAAGAAAAAACTATATCATCCACTTCCAAATTTGTAAAACTTTTATTTTTTTTCATTTTATAGAAAACTCACCCCTAGCCCCTCTCCTTAGTAAGGGGAGTTAGGGAGTGGTTCCTAAAAATAAATATTTTATTTTTAAAAATAAAACAAAAAAATTCTTTTATTTTTACAATTTTTATGATATAATAAAAAAAATATTTTATAAAAAATAAAAAAATGCTTAATTTTTTCATAGGACTCATAATTTCATTATCTATAATTTTATTTATTTGATTAATAATTATAAGAAAAAAAGCAGCTTTTAATAGAAGCTTAAAACTGACTTTTTTGAAAATAACTATGCCCAAAAAAGATAGTGATTTAGATGAAAAAAAAGAAACTACAAAAGATTTTAAAGAAATGGTATGAATAATGGAACAACTTCTTGCTTCCCTAAAATCTATTTATTCAAATAAAATACTAAAAAAAATTTTGGGTCAAGATTTAATAAGTCTTGAATATATTGCTTATGAAGGAGAAATATTTTTTTATGTTGTAATACCAAAAGATTATAAAATATTAATAGAAAAACAAATAAATTGATTCTACCCTGATGCTATAATTGAAGAAACTACAGAAATAAATATTTTCAAAAACAGAAAAAATATTGCTTCTACATATTTAAATACTACAAAACCTTTTTATTTTCCTATAAAAACTTATCAAAAATTAGAAAGTGATCCTATAAATAATATAACTTGAGCTTTTTCAAAACTTGATGAAGATTCAAGTGCAGCTATTCAAATTCTTTTGAAACCAATTGATGATGATTGGCAAAATAAATGTGAAAAACAAAGTAGTAAAATCCTAAACTGAAAAAAAACTTATTTTTCCCTAAATCCTTTAAAAATTCTAGCTTGATTATTAAAAATCTTTTTATCAAATAATGATGAAAAAGAACAAAAACAAGAAAATAATTCTTCAGCCTTAACTCAAGAAAGAGCAAAAACTGTTGATGAAAAAGCAGATAAAACTGGTTATGAAACAATAATTAGAATAATAACTACTTGAAATAATCAAAAAGTAGTAGAAGCTGAGCTTAAAAATATAATATCTTCTTTTACTCAATTTGCTTATCCAGATTTCAATAAATTTACTTATACTATAAGACATTCTCAAAAAGCCTTAATAAAAAATTATATATTTAGATATTTTAAAAAACCATTTTGGCTTAAAAAAATGATTTTAAATACTGAAGAATTAGCTTCACTTTATCATTTTCCACATATAAAATACAATAAAACTCCAGAAATAAAATGGCAAAATTTTAAAATAGTAAAAGCTCCAAAAAATATTCCAAAAGAAGGACTTTTGCTTTGATACAATATTTATAGATGACAAAAAAAAGAAATAAGAATAAAAAATGAAGATAGATTTAGACATTTTTATGTTATTTGACAAACTGGTACTTGAAAATCTAGTATTTTACAAGTAATGGCTAGACAAGACTTTAAAAATTGAGAATGAGTTTGAATAATAGATCCTCACTGAGATTTAGTAAGAGATTTATTACCTTTTATCCCAAAACAAAGAGCAGATGATGTTATTTATTTTGACCCATCAGATTTAAGTAGACCAATGTGATTAAACTTACTTGAAGCTGAAACTCCTGAAGAAAAAGAACTTGTAACAATGGATGCTTTAAACATAATGATAAAATTATTCTGAAATGAAATTTTTGGACCTAGAATACAAGATTATTTTAGAAATGCTGTTCTTGCTTTGATGGATTATCCAAGTTGATGAGCTATAACAGATGTAGTTACAATGTTTACAGATATGGAATTCCAAAAAGATAGAGTAAGACATATAAAAAACCCTATTGTAAAAGCTTGGTGGGAAAAAACTTATGCTTCAATGTGAGATAGAGAAAAAGCTGAAATTATACCTTATTTTGCTGCAAAATTTGGACAATTCACTACAAATAAAATGATGAGAAATATTATCTGACAAATAAAATCTAGCTTTGATATACTTGATGTAATGCAGACAAAAAAATTATTACTTGTAAATCTAAGTAAATGAAGACTTTGAGATTTAAATTCACAACTTTTAGGTATGATTTTAGTTTCAAAATTACAAATGGCAGCAATGAGAAGAGATAGAATTCCAAAAGAAGAAAGACAAGATTTTTTCCTTTATATAGATGAATTCCAAAATTATGTTACAGATTCTATTGAATCAATTTTATCAGAAGCTAGAAAATATAGACTTTCTTTAAATATAGCACATCAATATTTAGGACAATTAGAAAAATCAGATGCTTTAACTAAATCTAGTTTGAATCTAAAAAATGCAATTTTTGGTAATGTATGATCTGTTATGACTTATAAGATAGGTCCGGAAGATTGAGAATTTATGGCTAAATATTATGCTCCAACTTTTTCAGAACAAGACCTTGTAAATATGGATAAATTCAAAGCTGTAGCAAAAATAGCTGTAGATAATCAGCCTACTACTCCATTTTCTATAATTCCAGTAAATCCATATCTTGAAACTTGAGATCCAAAACTAGCAAAAGCTTACATTGAACTATCTAGATTAAAATATTGAAGGGATGTAGATTTTGTAAGTAAAGAAATAGAATATAGAATTTGAAGTGTTTAAAAAGTAGAGAAAAATCTCTACTTTTTTTGATTTACAAGAAAAAGTATGATAAAATATAAAAAATATTTTGATAAAAAAAATAAATGAAAAAATATTTATTAAATATTCTACAAATTATTATACTAATTATTTGAATCTTTAATTTCTTATTAATAGTATTTTTTTGAGATTTTTTTTCTAATCTTATAAATAAGCTAAGTATTTTAAGTATTTTTTGATTAATTTTTATTGTTGAAACAATAATTATTTTATATCTTATAAATATTTTTTATGAAAAACCAATACTAGAATTAAAACTAGCAATAATAAATTTCTTAAATTGAAAATATAAAAAAGAAAAAAAAATAAAAATAAAAGAAAGTAAAAATAAAAATATAAACTATATAATTCTATTTTTCAATATGGCTCTAAATGCCTTAAAAAATATAAAAAAAGAATTTATTCACTGAAAAGAAATAAAATGAGAAGTAGAGCTAGCAAAAGAAATTCAATGAAAAACTTTTACAAAAAAATTAAAAGAAATTCCAAGTTTAAGAGTTATTGCAAAATCAAAACCAGCCTGAGAAATTTGATGAGATTCTTATGATATAATACAATCTTGAGATAATTATTATATTTATGTATGAGATGCAACCTGACATTGAGTATGAGCTTGATTTATAATGATGATGGTAAATGCCTTAATTAGTGCTTTTTCCAAAGTATATGAAAAATGAAGTGATATTTTAATAAAAACAAATGAAATTCTAAAACCTAGAGTAAAAGCAAATTTACTTATGACTGTATTACTTTTAAGATGGAATCAAAAAGAGAAAAAAATGTATTTTACTTGAGCTTGACATGAATACTTAATGATATACAAACACAAACAAAAAAAATGTTTCAAAGTAAAATCTGGATGAATAGCTCTTTGAATGATAAAAGATTCTTCAAAAGTAATAAAAGAAAAAAGAATTAATTTTGAACCTCATGATATAATTGTTCTATATAGTGATTGAATTACTGAAGCTATTAATAAACCTAAAAGAGATTGAACAGAAATAATGTTTTGAGAAGATAGATTAGTAGAAGCTATAGAAAAAGCACCAAATCTAAAATGAGAAAATTTTAAAACTGCTTGATCTGTATTTAATAATATAACTATTAGTTTATCAAAATTTATGTGATATAATCATATTCAGCTAGATGATATAACTTTAGTTGTTGTAGAATACAAATGATCTAACAATTATAAAGACTATTCTACAGAAATTCCAAAAGAATTTATAACAGAATGGAATTGGAATTAGACATATTTAAAAAAAAATGTAAAGATTAAAAATAATTTATTTCTTTACATTTTTTTATTGTTTATTAAAATGAGATTATATTTTAATACTTAAAAAATAAATTTTTCATGTCAAATCAAGAAAAATTAAAAGAACTAATAAAAAAAAGATACACTTGAGATATAAAATGATTTGAACCAGATAAAAAAATAAAAAAAGAAAACAAAAAAATAGATAAACAAGAACAAAAAGATTTATTAGAAGCAGAAAAATTATACAAAGAAGCACTAGCTTCAATAAAGGATGTGATAAGTCCTGCTTTTATGGATATAAAACCAAATTATTTAAAAATAAACAATACTTATTGTAGGACTTTTTTTGTATATGCTTATCCTAATTTTTTGGAGTGAAATTGGCTTTCTCCAGTTATAAATTGGGATATAAAATTTGATATGAGTATTTTTGTATACCCTATTGATTCTGCTTATATTCAAAAATACTTAAAAAAAAGATTAACTCAACTTTATTCAGAAAGAAGCATTAATGCAGAAAAATGATTAATAAATGATCCTGCACTTGAAGCTCAAATTCAAGATGTAGAAGAATTAAGACACAAATTAACTAGATGAGAAGAAAAATATTTTCACTTATCTTTATACATAACTATTTATGCAGATAATTTAGAACAATTAGATAAATATTCTAGAGAAATTGAAACTATTTTATCTTGAAGAAATGTTTTACAAAAGCAAGCTTATCTTAGAAGTGAACAATGATTTGTAGCAACAGGACCTTTTGCAAAAGATGAACTTGGAATTTATAGAAATATGTCTACAGGCTGAATTTCTACTACTTTTCCTTTTTCAAGCTCTACTTTAAGTCATGATGAATGAATATTATATTGAATAAATACCCATAATAATTCTTTAATAATTTTTGATAGATTTAAAGCAGAAAATGCAAATATGTGTGTATTTGCAAAATCTGGTTCTTGAAAATCTTTTAGTGTAAAACTTGAAATATTAAGAAGTTTAATGCTTTGAACAGATGTTATAGTTATTGATCCAGAAAATGAATACAAAGCCTTAGTTGATACTGTTTGATGAACTTATATTGATGTAAGTCTTAATTCTAATCAAAGAATAAATCCATTTGACCTTCCATTATGATTAAAAGATAAAGATGAAAAACCTTGAGATTTACTTAGAAGTGCTATTATAAATATGCTTGGTCTTATGAATCTTATGATGTGAAGATTAACTCCAGAAGAAGAATCAATAATGGAAAAAGCTTTGATAACTACTTATAGCCTGAAATGAATTACCCTAGAAGATGATAATACTGAATGAAAAGAAATGCCTGTTATGAAAGATTTACAAGATGTACTTGAAACTATGGATTGAGCTTCTTCTCTTGTAAGAAAATTAGAAAAATATACTACTTGAATTTTTAATTGAATTTTTTCAGAACCTACAAATATTAATTTAAAAGAATGATTACAAGTTTTTTCTGTAAGAGATTTAAGTGATATAATGAGACCCATTGCTATGTATGTTATATTAAATCATATTTGGAATAATGTAAGATCTAGCAACAAAAAAAGATTATTAGTAATAGATGAAGCTTGGAATATAATGCAACATGATGATTCTGCTAAATTTTTATTTTGACTTGTAAAAAGAGCAAGAAAATATAATCTATGAATTACAACTATAACTCAAGATGTAGAAGATTTTGTTAGCTCAAAATATTGAAAACCTATAGTAACAAACTCTTCAATACAGTTACTTTTAAAACAATCAAGTGCTTCTATAGATAAACTACAAGAAATTTTCAAACTTACAGAACAAGAAAAATATATTTTACTTAATGCTTCTGTTTGACAATGATTATTTTTTGCTTGAGCTGAACATGTTTGAATACAAGTTATAGCTAGTTATTATGAAGAAAAAATAGTAACAACTGATCCAAATGCAAAATAAAAGCCATAATTAAAAATTATGGCTTTTTATAAACTTATTTTTCTTCACCAAAGTCAATGGACATTGCATCTAACTACTATTTCAAAATTATCAAGTCAGGAAATATCAAAATCAATAACAGGATCCTCTCAATAAGTCAAAAATTCTTCTTCTATTACTTCCCCTTCTTCATCTAATAATCTCATTTCACTTATAAAATGTTCTTTTTCAGACGGATGAAGTTTTTCTAAACCTACAGAAACTCTTATTTTATCACTATCAATTTTTTCTATATTTATAAAATGTTCTTTTTCTATATTTGATAAAAAACTACTATCTTCTATATAATTTACATTTTCTATAATTTCTTGAAAAAAATCTTCTCTTTCTCAACATACAGGACACTTAAAACTATCTTTTAATTCATAAAATTTAGTTCAAGCTTCTATTCATTCAACTTCATCTCATAAACTTTCATCATAAATATAACCACAATTAGTACATAAAAATCTCATTTTTTTATATTTACAAAAATAATATTTACTATATAATAATAAAAATCTTAAAAAATAAAATATTTTTATAAAAAAATATCTTTTTCTCTTTGATTTTTAATAAAAAAATATATAATAAATTAAATTATAAATTAATACAAAAATATGGATGCACTAAGAGCTAAAATTATAGAAATAGAAAAAATAAAATCAACTTGAAATTATGAAGAAGCTGAAAAAATGGCAGAAAGTATGCTTGTAAAATATAGTAATGATTATAGATTATATGAAGAAATAGCAGACATAAACTTATATAAATGAGATATAAAAAAAGCAGAAAAAGCTGTAGATTTTGCTCTAGAATTGAATCCTAAATCTGCAACTTGACATTATTTAAAATGATTCTTACTTTTAAACCAAGAAAAAATAAAAAAAGCAATAGAATATTTAGAAAAATCAAACAAATTAATGTGAAATAACCCAGAAGTATTAAGAAATCTTTGATGGGCTTATACTATGAATTGACAAACAGAAAGAGGAATTAGTATTTTAAAAAGAGCCTTAAATCTAGCCCCTTGAGATGAGTTAATTAAAGAAGACTTAGCAATGGCTTTGATAGGTTCTTGAGAAATAGAAACTTGAAGAAATATTTTAAAAGAAATAAAAAAATTATAAAAAATACCGGTGCCAAAACACCGGTATTATAAAATTTAATTTTATAAAAATGAATAATTTTAAAAAGAAAAATATTAATTCTGAAATATTAGCTATAGCAGATATTTGAAGCTATAAAATAAAAATTGCTATTATTAAAATATTAAAAGATAAAATTGAATTATTAAGTTTTTCTGAAAAAAGACAAAGTATTTGAGATATAGAAAATAATCAAATACAAAACTTAGATTCAGTTTGTGAAAATATTTCTTTAGCAATAAAAAAAGCTGAAGAAAAAGCTCAAGTAAAAACTGATTCTTTAATAATTAATTCTACTTTTTCCCAAAGTTTTTTAGAGAGTAAAAAAATTAATTATAAAAGAAAAAATAATAAGCAAATAGATAAAGAAGAATTAAAAATAATACTAGAAGAAGTAGAAAAAAAAGTAATAAAATCAAATATAAAAAATATAGAAGCTAATTTTCTACAATCAAAAAATAATCTAGAATTAATAATCAATCATATATCAAATATTTATATTGATTGAAAAAATACAGATAATATTTTATGAGAAAATTGAGAAAAAATTAGTTTTTTTATAACAAATATTTTCTTACAAAAAAATTCTTTAGAAAATATAAATTACATAGAAAAATATTTAAATAAAAATATTATAAAAATCATTCCAGAAGAATTTTCTCTAACTAGATTATGGGAAAAACAAAAAGATGTAGTAATAATAGATATATGAAATTCTTCTAGTTATATAATCATAAAAAATGAAAAATGAGATATACTATGAGCTAGAAAAATAAATATTTGAATAGAAAAATTAGTTAATAAAATAAAGAAAAATTCTTCTCTTACCAGAAGTGAAATAATAAAAAAAATAGATAGAGATGATTTTGCAAAACAAGAAAAAAAAGAATTTTTAGAAATTTTTTCTTTTATTTTAATAGAAGCAATAAAAAGTATCATAAAAGATAAAGTATGTACTAATAATTTTTTTATACTTTGATGATGATGAAATAATTCTTTTTTTAAAAATTATTTCAAAAAAATAAATTTCACTAAATTTGATTTAAAAATTAGTGGAAATATAAAATTCATATTACCAGATGTAAAAAAAATAGCAAAAATAGAAAATGTTGAAGAAATTTTAAATAAATCTAATTTAAATCTGATTTCACTTATTTTATCATATAAATTTTTACTAGATAAAAAACAAAATTTAATTGAAAATTTAGCATCAAAAATAATAAAAAATTTAAAAGACTAGAAAATTTTCTAGTCTTTATTTTGTAAATTAAATTCATTTATTTGCTCTATAAAATAATCCTCTAAAGAAGTATTTATTTCAGAAAGTTCTTTATTTTTTACTATGATATTTCACATGTGAATAATACTTATTTTATCACAAACACTTTCAACATCAGATAAAATATGAGTATTAAAAAATATAGTTGTTCAAGATTTTTTTAAATCAAAAAGTAAATCTTTTACCATTTTTCTTCAAATCGGATCAAGTCAACTCATTGGTTCATCCAAAAATAAAAGTTTTGGATTATTTATTATTGATTGAGCAAGTCAAATTCTTTGAAGCATTCATTTTGAAAAATCCTTTAAATATTTCCCTTTTGCATTTTCAAGTCATACTTTTTTTAATAATTCATCTATTTTTTTATCTAAATCTTTTCAAGTTATTCAAAAAAATTTTGCATTAAAAGCTAGAAATTCTTCAGTTTTTAAGTGTTTATATAAATAAGTATTTTCAGGCATAAATCAAATATTTTTTTTGATTTCTAAATCTAAATTATCCTTTCAAAAAATTTCTATTTTTCAAGAATCTAACCTTAAAAAACCTAAAATACATTTCATAGTAGTAGTTTTTCAAGCACCATTTGGTCATAAAAATCAATAAACTTCTCAAGAATTAACTTCAAAACTTACATTATTTAAAATTTGTTTTTTTCATAATTTTTTACTTATATTATCTACTTTTAAAACAACTGACATATTTTCTATTTAATAAATAATTTTATAGTAATATAGTCTAATTTAATAATTTTTCAATTTCTTTTTCATATAATTTTACCTTTTTTTGTAAAACTCATTCACTTACTAAATCAAAATCATGAACTAATTTATTTCTTAACTTATGTAACTCCCAAATTTTATTTATATCTTTTATTTCTTTTGGATTTTGTTTTAAAATTTCTCAAAAAGTTCACTTATAACCATAAACAAGCAAAACTTTATGATAAAGTTTATCCAAATCTATAATTTTTTCTTTATTTGAAATTTTTGCTTTTATAATTTTTTCTTTTCTTTTTAATAAATCATCCTTTATATATTTTTTTAATTTTTTATTAAGTTTATAAAAAAGTCATAAATATATTCAAATTATAAGAACTATAACAATTCAAACAAAATAATAAATCATAAAAATTTTTTATAAAAATATTTTTAATAATTTTAAAATACAAAAAAAATAAGTCAACTGTTTTTTTATCATTTTTTTTGACTTTTTAAGCAAAAAAGATTATAATTGAACTTGTTTATTTTATTTAATAAAAAATTATAAATATGAAAATAAAAAACAAATTAGGTTTTACTTTAATTGAATTACTAGTAGTAATTACAATTATTGGTATACTTGCCACTTGAGCAGTT
>CAZRIS010000005.1:10240-14545 GCA_964600205.1 uncultured Candidatus Peribacteria bacterium
AATTGAATTACTAGTAGTAATTACAATTATTGGTATACTTGCCACTTGAGCAGTTTCTATTTACACAAGTCAAATACAAAAAGCCAGAGATTCTACTAGAATAAATGATATAAAAGCTATACAATCTGCGGTAGAGCAAGCATATCAAGATAATCAAGAATATCCTTGAAATAAAGCTTCATCTTTTAGTTGAGCAGTTTCTTCTTATATAGATAGACTACCAACAGATCCTAAATTTTTACAACAATGTAATAAAACTTGAGAAAATAATAATAATAAAATTCCTGCTTGTTGATATGTGTATAAAACTTGAGATGATGATAATTGAATACAGAAATCTGTATATGAAATATCAACAGCATTTGAAGCAAACTGAAATATAAACTCCAAAGCAAAACAAGATAAATGAAATGATAAAAATAGATTAGAAATATGAATGACTTATAAGAATTTAGATACTAGCTTTAAATATACAAATAGTATATCTTGTAGTTCTGCCAATAGTAATGAAGATAAAGCACTAGTCATAAGTTGAAGTTGAAATTTATGTGCTGCTACTAACTATTAAATAAAAAACTTGAGAAAATTCTCAAGTTTTTTATTTATAACAACACAACAAACTCTCACTTCAACTTTTCTGGATTTTTCTCTAAAATTTCTATTACTTCTTTTATATTTCACCTAATAAATTCCTCAAATTTTTTAGTAAGTTCTCTAGCTATTACTATTTTTTTTTCTTCTCAAAAATAATTTTTTAATTCTTCTAATGTTTTTAATATTCTATGAACAGATTCATAAAATATTATAGTTTCAGGATTTTTTTGTTTTTTTATTTCTACAAGTTTTTTTAGCATAGTTTGTCTTCATTTTTTTACTGGTAGAAATCATAAATACAAGAAATGATTCATTGGCATTCAAGATCATACCAAAGCTGTAGTAAAAGCTGTAACTCAAGGGATAGGAATTATTTTTATATCATTTTCTAAAGCTTCTTTTATCAAAACATAACCTGGATCACTTATTCAAGGAGTTCAAGCATCACTTATAAGAGCTACTTTTTTTCATGATTTTAATTCTTGTATTATTTTATCAGTTTTAGTTTTTCAAGAATGGGAATGAAAACTTATTAAAGGCTTTTTTATTCCATAATGATTAAGTAATGTAGCACTAGTTCTTGTATCTTCACAGGCTATTAAGTCTACATTTTTTAGAGTTTCTACTGCTCTATAAGTTATATCTCATAAATTTCAAATAGGAGTGGATACAATATATAACATATTTTTTTATTTATAAATAATATTATAATTATAAAAATAATATTGAAAAAGTAAAAATAAAAACTTGCAAAAATTTAAAAAAAATATAAAATACTAGCACTTATAAAATATTAGTGCTAATTTTATTTTTTAAAAAATCAGAAATATGACAAATAAATATAATTTTGAAGCTGAAACTTGAAGAGTTTTGGAGCTTTTGACTCATTCAATTTATTCAAATAAAGAAGTTTTTTTAAGAGAATTAATTTCAAATGCAGCTGATGCTATTGATAAAGCAAGAATTAAAAGTTTGACTGATCCTAATTATTTAAAATCTTGAGAAAAATTTGAAATTTATGTTGATGTAGATAAGAAAAACAAAACAATTACTATTAGAGATAATGGTATTTGAATGACTGAAAAAGAAGTTATAAAAAATCTTTGAACTATTGCAAAATCTGGAACAAAAGAATTTATAGAAAAATTAAAAAAAGCAAAAGATGAAACTGAAAATAATTTGATAGGACAATTTTGAGTATGATTTTATTCTGCTTTTATTGTAGCAGATAAAGTAGAAGTAGATACAAAAACTAATTCATGAAAAGCTGTAAAATGGATAAGTGATTGAAAAAATTGATTTGAAATAATGCCATGAGAAAGAAAAGAAAGATGAACTACAATTACTCTTCATATTAAAAAAGGTGAAGAAGAATTTTTAGAAGAATGGAAACTAAAAGAACTTATTAAAAAATACTCAAATTATGTTTGAGTACCAATTATGATGAAAGAATATGACCCAAGAACTGAAGAAGAAAAGAAAAAAGAGCCAAAAGAATTAAAATATGAACAAGTAAATGAAACAAAACCAATTTGGAAAAAAGCAAAATCTGAAATAAAAAAAGAAGATTATAAAGAATTTTATAAAACTGTTTCAAATGATTGGAATGATCCACTTTTTGCACTTGATACTCAAGCTGAATGATTAGTTAGTTATAGAGCTATACTTTTTGCTCCTGAAAAAATAAATATGTATAAGGACTTAACAAATCCTAATCTTGATTATGGTCCAAAACTTTATGTTCAAAATGTATTAATTTTAGAGCATGCAAAAGATTTAATCCCAGTTTGGCTTAGATTTATTTCTTGAGTAGTTGAAACTTCTGATCTTCCATTAAATATTTCAAGAGAAATGCTTCAATCAAATCCTAACTTAGAAAAAATAAAAAAAGGTCTTACAAAAAAAGTTTTAGCTGAACTTAAAAAAACTTTGAAAAATAAGAGAAAAGAATATGAAGAATTTTTTAAAAATTATTGAAAAGTGTTAAAAGAAGGAATTCATTATGAATTTGATTTAAAAGAAAATATTGCTGAAGCTTGTTTATGGAATTCTATTTTAGAAAATAAACTAGTTAGTTTAGATGAATATTTAGAAAAAGCACCAGAAAAAGAAATAGAAGTAGAAAAAGATTGAAAAAAAGAAAAGAAAAAACAAAAAACTATTTATTATTTAATAGCAAAATCAAAAGCTGAAGCTTTAGCTAGTCCTTATCTAGAACAATTTAAAAATAAAAATATAGATGTTTTAGCTTTAGTTGATCCAATTGATTCTTTCTTAGTTTCTGGATTTACTGAATACAAAGGAGTAAAACTTGTAAATATAGCAACTGAAGATATTGAACTTGAAGAAAAAACAGAAGAAGAAAAGAAAAAGCAAGAAGAAAAACAAAAAGAATTTAAAGGCCTTTTTGAACTAATGAAAAATACAATTTGAACTGATAAAATAGAAGAAGTAAAATTTAATGACAAACTAGGAAGCTATCTTTGAGCTTTAAAAACTCCAAAAGGTTGAATAGATCCACAACTTGAAAAAATGATGAAAGCAATGGGGCAAGAAGTTCCTACTCAAAAAAGAATTTTGGAATTAAATCCAAATAATTCATTAGTAGAAGATTTGAAAAAAGAATTTGATAAAGATGTGAAATCAGAAAAAATAAAAGATCTAACAAAATATATTTATTCTCAAGCTGTCTTAC
Organism: uncultured Candidatus Peribacteria bacterium; assembly: GCA_964600205.1. Taxonomy (GTDB): domain Bacteria; phylum Patescibacteriota; class Gracilibacteria; order BD1-5; family UBA6164; genus JALUWO01. The sequence continues at coordinate 13,530 of CAZRIS010000005.1, forward strand.
TTGAAGGTTGAGAATTAGAAAATCCAAAAGAATTTATTGAACTTACAAATAAATTTGCAAAAAAATATTTACAATAAAACAAACACCGGTGTTGCAATTGCAACACCGGTGTTATTATTTTTTCTAAAAATCCCAACTTCAATTCATAGCACTACTTTGAGCATAATTTGTAACTGTAGATTCAAAGAAATTTCATTTTTCAGAATTATTATCTTGAAGTCTATCAAGATGTTTATAAGGATTTTTTGTGACTCATTTATAAAGTGGTTCTATTCAAAGCATATTAAGTCTTTCATTTGCAAGCCATTTTGTATAATTTTCAATATTTTCATAACTCATTCAAATAATATTTTTTCACAAAATATGTTTAGACCATTTTATTTCTTGATTTACTGCCGTATCCATCATTTCAAGAATTAATTTTTCATCATACATATCTGGAAATTCTCTTTTTATTTCTTTTATAATATTTGCAAAAATAGTAACATGAGTTAATTCATCTCTTCTAATATAATTTATCATTCTATCTGTAGCAACCATTTTTCATTGATCTGCTAAAGTATCAAAAAAAGCAAATCAATTATAAAAATATATACTTTCAAGTAAAAAATTTCAAATTATCCCTCTGAAAAAATTTTTATCACTAGGATCATCTATGAAATCTTGATAAATTCCACCTATAAATTCATTTCTTTCAAGTAGATGCTTATCATCTCTCCAAAAATAATATATTTCATCTCTATCTTTTGCATCAACTACAGTTTCTAAAATTGTAGCATAAGATTGAGAATGAATAGCTTCCTGATAAGCTTGAATTGATAAAATCAAATTTACTTCTGGAGCTGTTATATAATCATTAAAATTTGGAAGATTTACAGTTTGGATACTATCAAGAAAAATAAGAAAAGATAATATTCATTTATAAGCTCTTTTTTCATTTTCTGCCAAACTAGTTTTAAATTGAATTGCATCATCTCAAAGACCAGAAACTTTTTCTGGTACCCAAAAATTTCAAA
>CAZRIS010000006.1:0-14495 GCA_964600205.1 uncultured Candidatus Peribacteria bacterium
TTTCCTGAGATATAATATGAATACATGAAACAAAAGAAAAATATGATTTTTATATATGAGATGCTACTTGAAAATGAATAAAAGCTTGACTTTTAATTTCACTTTTATCAAAAGCCTTTAATCAATTTTCAAATGAAAAAAATTTTAAAAAAATGGTTTTTAAAATAAATAATGAATTAAAACAAAAATTTGAATCAAAAAATTTCGTAACTGCTATATTTTTTAATATTAAAAAAGAAAATTATAAAGAAGTAAACTTCATTTGAATGGGACATGAACCTATTTTGTATTATAATAGAAAAGAAAATAAAATAGAAAAAATTTATGCTTGATGATTAGCTGCCTGAGTAATAAAATATAAAAAACTTGAACAATTAAAAGAACATAAATTAATTCCAAATAATTGAGATGTTATTCTAACTTATAGTGATTGATTAATTGATCTAAAAAATAAAAAACAAGAAAGATTTTGAATAGAAAATTTAATAAAAACATTTGAAAAAATAGCTCAATATGAAAGAAGTCCTAAAAAAATATATGATTTTATATTAAAAGAATTAAAAAATTTTAATTGATGAAGTAATTTCCCAGATGATATAACAATGATGATTCTATCAAGAAATTTTGATAAAGATATAGTAAATAATGAAGAAAAAAAAGAAGAAATAATAAAAGAATTAAAATTAGATTGGACTCCTCCTAAAAGTGTGATAAAAGAATTAAAATGAAAAACAAAAGATGAAATTTATGAAGAATTAAAAGAAATAGAAAGAAAAAGAAAAATTGAAAGTATAGTAAAAAATCTAAAAAATCTATACTATACTTGAGAAATATTAAAATTAAAACAAGAAGCTATTAGATACATAAAAGATTGATTTATAGATAAAAGAATTAATGACTTTTTAAAAAAAGCAATAGAACAAGAACAAACTTATAAAATAAAACTAAAAGAAGAAAAGATTAGAAATAAATATGAAGTTCTAAAAGAATTATTAAAACAATGAGACTATAATACAGTAATAAGAGAAGCTGAAGATATCATAGCTAAAGATTGAAATATTTAATAAATTAAAATTTAATAAATGAGCATATTTTGAAATAAATTTTTCGATAAATATTGAAATTTTGATAATTCTAAATTTATAGAATTATTAGAAAAAGCAAGAAAATTGCAAAATCAAGAACAAAAAAAGTGAGGTACAAATCTTAATAAAGATATTGTACTATTTAAAAGTGCCTCAAAAAAAGAAGTATGGCAATTTATAAACAAATTATCTATTTTTATAAATTCTTGAATTGATATTAAATGAGCTCTAAAAATACTTGTAAAGCAAATTAGAAATCCATACTTAAAAGAAATCATAGAAGAAATAAAAGAAAACATAGATCATTGAATAAGTATACATGAAACTATGTCAAATTACCCAAAAGTATTTGATAATTTAACTGTTTCTTTGATAAAAGTATGAGAAAAAACTTGAAAACTTGGTTATATTTTAAATGAACTTGATACTCAAATGATAGAAAGTATTGAATTAAAATGAAAAGTTAAATGAGCTATGATTTATCCTTCAATTCTTTTATTTCTTACTATTGCAATGGTTACTTTTATGATGATTTTCATAGTTCCAAGAGTAACTGAATGATTCCAAAAAGCATGAGCTGAACTACCAAAACCAACTCAAATTGTAGTAAATATATCTAGATTTTTATGATGATTTACATATTCTTGAGAAAATATAAAGTTTAAAGAAAATAACAAGTGTGAATTCTATGAAACTGTAAGAATAAGAGATAAAAACTGACATATAAATGAAAAAAAATTATGATTTTATAAATGAACTACATATACAGATAAAACAACATGAAAAAAATCTTGTCATGTAAGTTCTCAATGATACAAAATATTAGTAACAATATTAATTATAATTATTATTTTTAAACTAATAAATAAAACATATTCTTGAAGAATGAGTTTATCAAAAATTTATATGAAGTTACCTATTTTTTGATATATTGTAAGACAATCAAATATTGTATATTTTATAAATTCTTTTACTTTACTTATAAAATCTTGAGTATTATTATTAGAAGCATTAAAAACTTCTTCTCAAGTAGTTCCAAACTGGGCTTATAAAAAAGAAATTATTAGAATAAAAAATGAAGTAGAACTTGGACTTACTATTTCAAAATCTTTATGATTAAATTTAGAATATGATAAATCTGTATATTTAAATCCTTATTTTTCAGAAGAATTTGCTTATGTAGTATCAACTTGAGAAGAAACTTGAAAATTAGCTGAATCATTAGAAAAAATATGAAAAAATTATAATACAGAATTAAAAAGATATATTTGAAACTTATCTTCTATGATGGAACCTATAATTATAGTAATAGTATGATTTTTAGTTTGATCTATAATTATAGCAATAATGCTTCCATTCTTTAAAATGTGAGAAGTTGCAAAAAATCTTTAAAAAATTTTATTTTATTAATATAAAAATATGTTAAAAAATGTTATAAAACCAGAACATAAATTAAGAGATTTATTATTACAAGTATTTATTGAAAATAATGGTAGTGATATGTATATAACTGTATGAACTTATCCTGCCATAAAATTAGCTTGAGAAATAATAAAAATAGATGAAGGTTTAGAAAAATTAACTTGGAAAGATACCATGGAATTTGCTCAATCTATAATTACAGAAAAACAACATGATGAATTAGTAAAAACTAGAAACTTAGACTTCTCTTTTGAATTTTCTTGAAGAAGATTTAGAGCAAATATAAGTTTCCAGCTTAATAATTATATGATAGTGTTAAGATTATTAAATGCTAATATTCCAAATTTAGATGAATTAAATTTACCTGATATATATAAAGAAGTATGTAAAAGATGACAATGACTTATTTTAGTTACTTGACCAACTTGAAGTTGAAAAACTACAACTCTTTCAGCTATGATAGACTATATAAATTCTAATTATTCAAAACATATTATAACAATAGAAGATCCTATAGAATATGTTCATCCTCATAAAAAATCTATTATGGAACATAAAGAAATTTGAAGAGATGTTCCAGACTATAAAACAGCATTAATGTGAGCTATGAGACAAAATCCACAAGTTTTATTATTTTGAGAGATGAGAACAAGAGATGAAATGGAAATGGCCTTGACTTTAGCTGAAACATGACACCTAGTTTTTTCTACAGTTCATACAAGATGAGCTTATCAAACAATAACAAGAATTCTTGATTCTTTTTCTTGACCAGAAAAAAATCAAATAAGATTACAATTAGCAGATAACCTAGTAGCTATATTTTCTCAAAGATTATTAAAATTAAAAGATGGAACTTGAATAAAAATGGCAAAAGAAATTTTAGCAAATAATTCTGCTATAGCTAATCTTATAAGAGAAAATGAATTACATCAAATTCCTACTGTAATTCAAATGTGACAAAGAGAATGAATGCAACTTTTAGAAAAAGATATAATAGATTATATAAAAATGTGATTCATAACAGAAGAAGAATGACTTAAATATTCAAATAACCCTAAATTAATAAAAGAGGCTTTAATTTAAACCTCTTTTTTTATTTAAAAATTTTATATTTTCCCCAAGTAGTATATTCCTTTTTTGAAAAATTATTAAATTTTTCAAAATTTAAAGATATAACAAACATATTTATTCAAATAAATATAAAAAAAGTTCAAATCAATATTCCTATTAAATCTGGGAAAATAATAATCAAAGCTCCAAAAATTATAAATAAAATTCCATAGTATTTCATAATATTAAAATTAAAAATTAAATTTCTTTAACTAAAGCTCATAAAGCATTTAATTTACTGACAAAATTTTCATAACCTCTAAAAATATATTCTACCTTTTCTACTCTTGTAACTCAATCAGTAATCAAAGCAGCAATAACCATAGATGCTCCTGCTCTTAAATCCCAACTTGTAACAGTTTTTCATCATTTAAATTTTGTTGGTCAAATGATTTGAGCTTCATGAGGATTAAGTATTGTTAAATTAGCTCCCATAGTTTCAAGTTCTACAAGCCAATTTAATCTCCCTTCAAATAAAACTTCATGAATTTTACTTACTCAATTAGCTTGAGTTTGTAATACTGCAAATGGTGATTGTAAATCTGTAGGAAAAGCAGGGAAAATATTTGTCTGAATATTTACATTTTTTAAATTATCTGCTTTATAAACCCTTAGAATATCTCATCATAAATCTTCTAATTTTACTCAAGCTTCTTTTAATTTTTCTATAAAACTAAATAAATCTTTTATTCTAGCATTTTTTATATCTATATAATTTTTTGAAGCCAAAGCTCAAATAATCATAAAAGTTCCAGATTCTATATAATCACTTATTACCTCAAATTCAAAATTATCTTTTAAAAATTCTACTCATTTTATTATTATAGTATGATCATATCTTATTTTTATAATAGCTCAAGCCTTCCTTAAAAAATCAATAAGATTCATAACATGAGGCTCTATTGCTGAATTTTTTATAATAGTCTCTCCTTTTCTTAAAACATTTGCAACTATTAAATTCTCTGTAGAAGTAACTCAAAATCAAGCATTTAAAATAATATCTCCATCTTTTAAATTTCAATCAAGATAAATATCTTTTCAATCAAATTTATAATCATATCATATGGCTTTTAATCAATTTAAATGTGCATCTATTGGTCTAGCTCAAATAGAACACCCTCAAGGAAAAGGAATTTTTATTTTTTTGAAAAAAAATAAAAGTGGAGATAAAAGTAAAATACTTGCTCTTATTTTTTTTATTTTTTCTAAATCCAAATTATCAATCTCAAGATTACTGGTATCTAAATCCAAAATTCAATTCTCTTTAAATTCAACTTTAGCTCATAATTTCCTTATTATATCCAAAAAAGTTAAAACATCTCAAATTTTAGGAACATTTTTAAATCTTATTTTTCAATTTATAAGCAAACTAGCTCAAAGTAAAGGAAGCATTGCATTTTTACTACCAGAAATTTTTACTTCTCAAGATAAAGGTTTATTTCAAATAATTTCCAACATATTTTTACTATTTATAAAATACTTCTAAATATTTTATAATTTATTTTATTTTTAGCAAGAATTTAGTTTGTTTTTTTTTAATTTTTTATATACTTTATAAAATAATAATTAGATTATAAAAACTTAGCAAATATGATAGATTTAAATTTTAATGAAATAAATTTTTCTTGAAAGAATAGTATAATAGGAAAAAGTATAAATTTAGATAAAAACTTAGATTTATTTATTCTAGCTAGCTTGGAAAAAAAAGATTTACTTGAAATAATAATCCAAAAAATAATAGATTTTGCTATTGATAATATAAATTTTGAAAGTGCTTATAAAGATTTTGCTTTGCTTCTAGAAAATATAAATTCTATAATAAAAACATTAAGAGAAGACAAAGATTTAAGTGATTTATCAATAATTATTTGAGTACTTAAAAAAAATGATTTATTTTTTTCTAATATTTGAAAAGTAAGTGCATATTTAGTAAAAAATACAAATGAAGTCATAGAAATAACAGACAAAGAAGAAAATAAAAAAGAATTTCTTTTTATTTCTGAATGAAAAATAGATCATCTTGATACTATAATTTTTGCTACTACTAGATTATTAAATTATTTATCTTATTCTGATTTTTCTGATTGTGTTATATGACAAAAATCTGAAAAAATAAATAAAAATATTGAACTTATATTAAAAGAAGAAAAAATAGAAAAAAATATATGAATTTTAAGTTTTAAATATTATTTTTTAAATTGAGATATAAAAACAAGCTCTAAAATAAAAGAAAAATTAAATGATTTTATTTTAAAAGCTATTGATAATAAATTTAGTAAAAAAATAATTGCATATTATTTAATTTTAAAGGAAAAACTAGAATCTCAAAGTAAAACAATACAAAATATTTTTTATCTTAGTATTATTTTTCTTTCAATTTTTTGATTATATTTGATAATAAATTCTATAGTTTGAACAACTATTTCTAACAAAACTCTAACTCAAGCAAAACAAGAATTAAATCAAGCAAAAGAATATATAAGACTTGCTTCAAATAATGATTCTGATACTAAAGTTTTTTCATTAAATATACAAAAAGCTCAAAATATAATAAAAGATTTAAAACAAAAAAAATTATTTCTAAATGATATAAAAAATTTAGAAAATGATATAAATATAATAAAAAAACAATTTAATCAAATAGAAACTTTTAATTTAAATAATGATAAATTAATATATAAAATAGAAGATAAAAATCCTATAAAAATAGTTAAAATAAATAAAATTTCTTACCTAATAACAAAAAATTCTGTAATTTGACCAATAATAACTTGAAGAAAAGCAAAAAAATATACTTTTTCTTGATTATGAAATGATTACTTCATTGATGCTACAAATCTTTGATATAGCATTATTCTAATAACAAAAAATTGAAAAGTAGTAGAATTTTCAAAAAATAAAAAATTCTTATATAAGGATGTAAAATGACAAAAAACTTGGGAAAAATCAGATACAATTCTTAGTTATAATTCTAATATTTACTTAATTCCTGAAACAAAAAATCAAATAATAAAACATAGAAAAATATGAAATATTTTTCAAAAATGAGTTCCTTATTTAAAAGAAGAAGATGCTAAACATATTTGAAAAATTTTGGATATTGCTATTGATTGATGAATTTATATTTTAAAAAATGACTTAAGTGTAGTAAAATTTTTCTCAACTCCATATAGATTAGAATCTATACTTCTAAATAAATTACCTGAAAATTATGATAAAGAAACAAAAACTCCTATCAAAATAAAAACAAGAAATGACTTAAATTATGTATATTTACTTTTAAACAACAAAATTTGGATTTTTAAGCCAAATACGAAAAGATTCCAAGATACAAAATCTCTAACTTATATGTGACAAATAGAAGCTTCTTCTTCAAAAATAAAAGATTTTTTCATAAATCATGATTGAGATTTAGATATATTGACTAATTTATGAATATATAAATTAAATTTTGAAGAAAATGATTGAAAAATTTTAGTAAGATAAAAAAAACAAGCAAATTTTATTTGCTTGTTTTTTGATTCTCTTCATCTAAAATTCTAATATCTATTTTTCATATTTTTGCATTTTCAACTTCTAAAATTTTCATACTTAAAACCTTTCATTTATCTTTTCAAGAAATTATATCAAAACTAATAATTTCTCAAAAATTTGGAAATCTTTCAAGTTTATGAGTTATTACATAACTAATAGTTTCTCAATCAAATTCTTTTCCATCAAGTCATATATCATCAAATCCTAAATTAAATTTTTCCAAAACTTCTTCTATTAAAACATTACTTTCTACTATTAAATTATTTTTTCAAATTTCTACAAATTCATCAGCTTCTTTATCTGTTTCATCTCTTATTTCTCAAAATACTTCTTCAATAATATCTTCCATAGTTATAAGTCATGCAACACCTCCATATTCATCTATAACTATAGCCATTATTTTATGAGATTTTTGGAAAGTTTCCATTAACTTAGCTATAGATTGATTCAAAGGAACTTTTAAAACTTTTTTCAAATTTAGTTCACTTATTTTTTTATCTAAATTTCATTTATAAAATTCTTTTATTATATCCCTAGCTGTAAGAAAATAATCTATTTTATCTATTGTTTCATGAAAAATAGGTATTCTAGAATGAGTGTGAGATAAATAAAATTCCATTGCTTCCTTAACTGTTTTTTCATCACTTATTGCTTCTATTTTTACTCTAGGAGTCATTATTTCATCAACAGTAATTTCATCAAATTCTAAGATTGATTTTATTTTTTCATGTTCATGTTCTTCTATTCATCAACTATTTTTACCCATTTCTATAAAACTCTCAATTTCTTCTTCTGTTATTTTTTCCACTTCTCACTTAGGAGAAACTAATTTTATGATAAATTCTATAACAACTATAACAATATATAAAATTTTCATTAAAATATTATAGAAAGGAGCAACAAGTAATGAAATAGAAGTAGCATTTTTTGTTGCAAAACTTTTTGGTAAAATTTCCCCAAACATTAAAAGTAAAAATGTAACAACTCAAGTAGCTATTCATATGGCCTGAGATTGAGGAAGTCAAGCCTTAGAAGCAATTGAAATTGCTATAGTAGTTGCTAATGCAGCTGTATAAGTATTTACTAAATTATTTCATATAAGTATTGTAATAAGCAATCTATCTTTATTTTGAGTTATTTTCTTTAAAGCTTTTGCTCAAAATTTATTTTCTTTTAATAAAGCTTCTACCTTATGCTCTGGTAAACTCATCAAAGCAAGCTCTGTTCAAGAAAAAAAAGCAGATAATAAAAATAATACTACAAACAATAATATGAGTAAGGGGTCCATAAAATTAATATTAAAAAATAAAAAATAAAAAGTATATCTACTTTTCAAATTGGGATTATATGTTTTTTAATATAAAATTCAAATTTTTTTAAAACTTTTTATTTAAAAGTCAAAGCATATTTTTTGAAAATAAAAAAAAATTATGTTATTATATTATAAATTATTATTTACTAAATAAAACTATGATTTTTGATCCTTCTAAATTAAATCTAGATTTAGATAATCTAGATAATGAAAACAAACAAGATAATAATTCTTCTAATACACAAACAAATTCTTCTAATAAAAATACTAATCAAAATCAAAACAAACAACAAAATAAAGAAAATATTTCAGAAGACAATAAACAAAATCAAATTCAAGAAAATAAAAAAGAAGAAATTTTAAAATCTTCTAAATTAGAAGAAAAAAGAAATATCGAAGAAAAAAAACAAGAAATAAAAGAAATAAAAGATTCTGTAGAAAAAAAAGATAATAAAAAGGAAGAAAAAGATAAAGAACAAAAAGAAAAAATTATTTTTGATATAAACCTAGATTCTCCAGAAACTTTAATTTCTATTTTAATAGAAAAAAAATATGATTTTTTCACTATAGAGCCTAGTGAAGATAAAGTAAAAATAAATTTTTTCTCTCAAAAAATCTTAAGAGAAACAAAATATATAAAATATCCAACTTATACAAAACTTCTTTTAAAAATAAAAAATTTAGCAAAATTAAAAATAGAAGAAACAGATAAATCTCAAGAATCTTCTCAAGAAATAATACTAAATAAAAAAGCTTATAAAATTCTTGTAAAAACTGTTCCAAGTTCTTTTTGAGAAAAAATTTTCTTAAAAGCTGTTGAAACAAATAAAAAAATAAAAAAACAAGCAAAAAAAACTTCTCCTACAACTATTTTAGGATTTTTATGAGCTTTACTTTTTGTAGCATTAGTTCTATGATGAGCTTTTATAAGCTTTGTAGTAATGAATGCCAAAACTGTAGAAGATGTAAAATTTTTCTACAGACTTTGAATTAATCTAAATGATATAAATAATTTCATAGAAAGTACTATAACTGTAATATTTTCTATAATTATATTTTTAGAATTAGTAGCTTTAATAATATTTTTATTTAAATTTTTCTTAACAAAAAAAGAATTTAAGAAAAAAAGGATTGTAAGATGAGTCTTAAGTTTTTTAATTTTGCTTATAACTTTGGTTACAGGTACTACTTGGATGATAATTGATAAAAAAATAAGAAACCTTCCAAATTGGCAAGAATTAGCTTATTGAAATGTTCAAATACTTGATAATGATATTTTAAATAAACCCGATGAATTTAATAAAGAAGTAGCTTTACTTACAGATACAGCAAATTTAATTTGACCAATAAATATAAAATTTGATATAACAAATCTTGCAAATAGTGAAAAGAAAAAATGAATAAAAATAAAAAAATTTTTATGGAATATAAATTGAAAAAAAGTAAAAGAAACTTTAGAACCATTTTTTATACATAAATTTGATAAAAAATGAACTTATAAAATAGATTTAACAATAGAAGAAAAAGATATTCATTGAGACACAGTAGAAAAAAAAGTAGAAAATATTCCCTCTATTGAAATTTGACATATAGTAAAAATAGATGAACAAACTCTAGATAATGGATGAAAAATTGTAAAATTTGATGCTAGTGACTTAAAAGAATTATGAAAAGTTAATTGGTATTTTATAAATAAAAATGAAAAAAAATTAAAACCTGTTTTTTCTTGATATAAATTTGATCCTGCAAAAGTAATATTCGAAGATACAATAATATGACTTGAAATAGTAAAAGATAATAATAAAAATCATAATTTAGATAAAATTTTTGTAATTCAAGCAAATAATCAAAATGAAATAAAATGAGAAATAGATGCTCAAAAAGATCCTTTAAATGATTTAAAATATAGCTTCAAAGTAAAAAATCTAAAATCTAATTTTGGTAATTGATTTATAGAAAGTTTTAAATGGATAATTGATAAATCAAAAGTAAAAATATTAAAAGCAGATCTTACAAACCCTGAAAAAAGTTCAACTTTTAATTATACTTTTAAAAAATATTGAAAACATTTAATTCAATTAGAATTAAAAGATAGTTTATGAAATAAAAAAATTATTGAAAAAGAAATAAATGTAAAAAAAGATATAAGATTAAAAGAACCTTTAACTTTTATATATAATTGAGAAAAATTAGATAAACCAAATTTACAATACAATAAGATAACTCATGAATATTTTATAAAAAACATAAAAGCCCCTACAACTCTTACAATAAATGCAAAAAATATAGAATCTGAAAATATTTTGGATTATCTAAAAAAAATAGAATGGGATATTGATTGAGACTGAGAACCAGATAAAGAATGAAAAGTTTTAGAATACAAAATACCTAAACAATGAAGTTATAAAATAAATGTATTTTATACTTTTCAAAACAAAAGAGTAAAATCAATGTTAACAAAATTAAAAGAAACAATATACATAGATTCTGAATTAAAAGATTATGTTCTTGATTTAAGAATAAAAAAACCTAGAAATTATGTTCCAGTTATAGTTAGTTTTGATGCATCAAATAGTTATGTAAAATGAAAAAATATAGTAAAATTTGAATATGATTACTGAGATTGAACACCCCCAGATGTAAGAGATGCAATAAATCCTTGACATAAATACCTAAAACCTGGAAATTATACTGTAAAATTAACAGTATATACTGATGATTGAAAATCATATTCTATAAAAAAAGCTTTAATATTAAAACCAAGACCTCAAAAAGCAGAAATAACTACAAGTTTATTAAAAGCTCCAGTATATACATCAATTGATTTTTCTTCTGAAAAATCTAGTTGAGAAATAAGTAATTATTTTTGGGATTTTGGAGATTGAGAAACTTCTACAGAAGCTAATCCAAGTCATATGTATAAAAAACCAGGAAAATATAAAGTAAAATTAATATTAGATTTTAAAAATAAAAATAGCTTAACTGCTGAAAAAGAAATTGAAATAACTGATGATGAATAACACCGGTGTTGAAAAAATTCAACACCGGTGTTGTTTTATCCAAAAATTTTTTCAAAAATTCATTTATGATTATTAACATTTATTTTTTTCTCTTTTGCTATTTCAAAATAAAGTTCTTTTTCTTTTTTAGATAATTTTTTAGGAATTTTTATATTAATTTTAATATATAAATCTCATTTTTTATCTGAATTTATATATTTTACTCAATCTCAAGATATTTTCACAACTGATCAAAATTGTGTTCAAGCTTTTATATCTATAATTCTTTTTCATAATATTGGAATATTTACTTCTTTTTTTGTTCATAAAACAGCTTCTACTATATCAAGTTCAATTTCATAATATAAATCTGTTCAAACTCTTTTTAATCATTTTTCTTCTAAATTTACTCTAAATTTTATATATAAATCTCAAGAAACATTAGTTCAAACTCAATCATTTCATTCTCATTCTAATTTTATAACCATATTATTATCAATTCAAGCAGGAATATCTAAATCTAATTCTTTTTTTATTCTTACTCTTTTTTGTCAATGACATTTATCACAAACTTTTTCAAAAGTTTCTCAAGTTCCAGAACATTTTGGACAAGTTATAGTTTGACTTATAACTCAAAATAAACTTTGCTTAGTGACTGTTACATATCAACTTCCCCTACATTCACTACAAGTTTTTTTTCAACTTCATCATTGTCATTTACATTCACTACAGACTACTAATTTATCAAAAGAAATTTTTTGTTTACCTCAATAAATAGAAGTTTTCAAATCTATATTAATAATTTTCTCAATATCTTCTCAAGCAAAAGAAGTTTGCTTTTTTCTAGAATTAGATCAAAAACCTCATCAAAAAAATTGTTCAAATATATCACCTAAATCAACATCTACTCATCAAAATCCTCATCACATTCAAGAATTTCAAGTTTTTCAAAACATATCATATTCCCTTCTTTTTTGTTCATCACTTAATACAGAATATGCCTCATTAATTTTTTTAAATTTTTCTTCAAATTCCTTTTTTTTATCTTTTGGTGCTCTATCTGGATGATATTTCATTGCAAGTTTTCTATAAGCTTTTTTTATTTCTTCTTGACTAGCTGTTTTTTCTACTTCTAAAATACTATAGTATTCAAAATCCATTTTTACTAAAAATTATTTTTTAAAATGCTTAGTAATTATATTAAAAATTAAATTATTGCAATAAATTTATAAATATATTTTTTTATTTGCATAAAAAACTTAAAAAAAAATTTGACTTAATAAGTCTTTTTAATAAAATACACCCTGCAAATAAAAAAAGCCAACTTAGCTCAGCTGGTAGAGCATTCGCCTTGTAAGCGAACGGTCATCGGTTCAAATCCGATAGTTGGCTCCATTAAAAAATAAAAAAAAGAACTTAGAACTTTTAATATTTTTGTATAAGTTCTAAGTTCATTTAATTTTAGGACGGGTTCCAGAGCGGTCAAATGGGGTGGACTGTAAATCCACTGGCTATGCCTTCGGGGGTTCAAATCCCTCCCCGTCCACCATTTTTTAAAAGTATAAAAAGTTAATTTTATTAACTTTTTATTTGTATAAGCCCAGGTGGTGGAATTGGTAGACACGCTGGCCTTAGAAGCCAGTGCTTAACCGCGTGAGAGTTCGAGTCTCTCCCTGGGCACCATTGTTATTTTACATAGGTTAACCGTATAAAGCGGAACCATAAAAAATATTAATTATGAAAAAAGATATACATCCAAAATCTCAAAAAGTTACTGTAGAATGTTCTTGTTGAGCTAAATTTGAAGTAGTTTCAACTATAAATGGAAATGCAAGAATAGAAATTTGTTCAAAATGTCATCCATTTTATACTGGAGAACAAAAAATTCTTAAAACTGGTGCAGTTGATAAATTCTATGCTAGACTTAAAAAGGCAGAAGAACTTAAAAAGAAAAAAGCTGCTAATAAAAAATAATTTCTGTATATTTTACAGAAATTATTTTTTTATTTTTTGTTTTTTCAAAATATTACTTATAATATAAAAAGATATTTTTTTAATTAATAAAAAAAATGAAAGCAATTATTCTAGCTGCTTGAGAAGGTAGTAGATTAAGACCAATAACTAACACTACTCCAAAACCACTTATAAAAATAGCTTGAAAACCTATAATAGAACACAATCTAGAAAATATATATAATAAAGTAGATGAAATAATTATAGTAGTAAAATATTTAAAAGAAAAAATAATAAATTATTTTTGAGATAATTTTAAATGAACAAAAATAACTTATCATACTCAATCTTGAGAAAAAGGAACTGCTTGAGCTTTATTTTGATTAGAATATATAAAAGATGATGTTTTAATTCTAAATTGAGATACTATTTTTGATAAAAATGATTTAAATAATATTATAAATTATTCTTGATATGCAGTTTTAGTAAAAGAAGTAGAAAATCCTGAAAAATATGGAATTTTTGAAATAAGTTCAGATTTAATAATAAAAAAAATAATAGAAAAACCAAAAGATTATATATGAAACCTAGCTAATCTTTGAATATATAAATTTTCTCATAAAATATTTGAATATATAAAAAATGTTCCTTTATCTCCAAGACTAGAATATGAACTTACAGATGCCCTAAATGAATTTGCTAAAAATTTTCCACTAAAAGCAATAAAATCCAAATGAGACTTTATTGATGTTTGATACCCTTGGGATATATTAAAAGCAAATAAATATTTTCTAGATAAATTAGAAAAATCTCAAATAAAATGACAAATAGAAGAAAATGTAGTCATAAAATGAAATATAATATTAGAAGAATGAGCTATTTTAAAATCTTGAACTTATATAGAATGAAATTGTTATATATGAAAAAATACAAGTATATGACCAAATATTTACTTAAGATGAACAACTTGTATTTGAAACAATTGTAAAATTTGAGCAAATAATGAAATAAAAAATTCATCTATCTGAGATAATACAAATATAGCACATTTAAGTTATATTTGAGATTCTATTATATGAA
>CAZRIS010000007.1:0-12767 GCA_964600205.1 uncultured Candidatus Peribacteria bacterium
AACTTGCATTAAAATTAGAACAAAAATTTTGAGAAAAATCTGAAAAGTGAAAAAAATATTGAGGAATTACAAAAGAAGAAATTGATTTTATAATAAAAGAAAAACTAAAAAATATTTTACAAGAAGAAGAGGTTATAAAAGCAAAGATTAGAAGCTATAAAAATAAGTGAAAATCAAAAAAATATATAATCTTAAAAATGTTTGAAAGACTTGAAAATATGGATTTGGTAAGAAAAAATCTGGATGAAATTTTTTGAGAAGATGGGGAATTAGAAAATTTAAAGAAAGAATTAAAAAAATATAATTATAGTGATGACTTAAATTATGAAGAAAAACAAAAAATCTTTTTAAAAATTATTAGAAAATGATATAATTGGGAAGATTTGAAAAAAGTAATTTAATTTTTAAATAAAAAAATATGTCTCAAAATATTAAATGTCCTAATTGTGGAACTATTATAGATTTAGATTCTTTAGCTGAAGCTTCTTATAAAGAAAAATTAAAACTTCAAGAAGAAAAATTAAGACAAGAACAAGAAAAACAAAGAAAAAAATTTGAAAAAGAACTTGAAGAAAAAACTAATGAAATGAGAAAAAAAGCTCAAGAATTTGCAGAAAAAAAAGCAGAAGAAGAAAGAAAAAAAGTAGAGCTTGAAATGAAATTTATGCAAGAACAATTGAAAAAAGCAGAACAAGAAAAACAAGAAGTCAAGAAAAAAGAATTAGAATTTTTAAAAAGACAAAAAGAACTTGAAGAAAAACAAAAAAATTTTGAGCTTGAATTAGAAAAAAAATTATTTGAAGAAAAAAAGAAATTAGAAGAAAAATTAATTTCAGATTTAAAGGAAAAACAAGCAAAAGAATTTGATGAGAAATTAGCTAAAATGTCAGAAGAATTTAGAAAAAAAGAATTAGAATATCAAAAACAACAAGAGCAACTTAAAAAGTCCTTAGATGATGCAAAAAGAAAAGCAGAACAAGCAAGTCAACAAATTCAATGAGATATTCAAGAAGAGGACTTAAAAGAATCTTTAAAACAATCTTTTCCTATTGATATAATTGAAGATGTACCTACTTGAATAAAATGAGCAGATTTAATACAAGTAGTAAATAATAATTTAGGACAAAAGGTATGAGTTATAGTTTGGGAAAGTAAGAATACTAAATCTTGGACTGATAATTGGCTTATGAAATTAAAAGAAGATACTTTAAAGGTAAAATGAAATATTTCTATAATAGTTACTAATACTTTACCTAAATGAATTAAAAATTTTTGAGTAATAGAAGATGTAATGATTTGTTCTCCTGAATTTGTTATTCCTGTTGCTTCTATGCTTAGAGATAAATTAATTTCTATAAGTAAAGTTGAAAAGTCTCTTGAATGAAAGGATATTAAAATGGAATTGTTGTATAAATATTTAACTTCACAAGAATTTTCTTCAAAAATAAATATGATGGTTGATGTTTTTAATAATCTAAAAGCTTGAATTGATGCTGAAAGAAGAGCTATGGAGAGAAATTGGAAAAAAAGAGAAAAAGATTTAGAAAGAGCTACTTTAGCTATTACTTGAATGTATTGAGAGCTTGAAAGTCTTATGGGGCAATCTTTACCTGGTTCTGAGAGATTGGAATTACCTTATGATGAATAGGACTTTTATTAATTATGCAATAAAAAATATAGACAAACAAGAGAAAAAAATAAAAAAATTTGTATTTTTTTATTTTTTTTGTATATTAATTAGGACATTTAAAAAATAATTTTTTAGTTATGAAAATTTCAGATATTTTAAAAGGAGAAAAAATAAAAATTACTAAAAAAGGTAGAAAAAAATATTATTCAATTATTTCAGTTTTGGAGGAATTAGAAGTAAGTACTAGGCCAAGAAAATATTGGTATGATGCTAAAAAGAAAATTGAAAAAAAAGATAAAGAAGTTTTTTCTCAAATTGAGCAATTAAAAGTTGAGGCAAATGATGGAAAATTAAGAGTCCTTGATTGTGCTGATAGACAAACTATTGAAAAAATTTTAAAACTTCTTCCTTCAAGAAAAATTAAAGAAATTTTTGAAAATAAAAAAACTATTAAGAAAAAAGATTCTAAGAATAATGAAATTACAAAAAAAGAAGTCAAGAAAAAAATAAAAAAGGAAGTAAAAAAGGATGTTAAAAAAGAATTAAAAAAAGAAACAAAAAATGCAACTAAGAAAGTTTCAAAGAAAAAAATGGATAAAAATGAAAAAAAAGTAGAAAAAGAAGCTAAAAAAATAGTAAAAAAAGAAACAAAAAAAATAACAAAAAAAATTTCTCCTAAAAAAATTATAAAAAAAGCTAAAAAAGAAAATAAAAATATTGATGAAGTTATAAAAGAGGAGGTAAAAAATGAATTAAACAAAGAAGTGAAAAAGAAAAAATGTGGAATAATATGTAAAATAGTAAAAATTTTTGCTTAGAAACAATAAAAAAATCTAAATTTAAATTAGATTTTTTTATTGTTTTTATTATTATTTTATTAAATTTATAATTTAGAAAAATATATATGAAAATATTATTACTTGAAAAATATCCAGAAATAAAAAGAGAATATTTAGGATATTTAGAAAAAAATAATCAAATTTTTGAAATTTGAGATAATTATAAAAATGATGAAATAGAAGTTATAATTATTAGAAGTAAAATAAAAGTAGATAAAGATTTACTTGATAAATATCCAAGTTTAAAATTTATTGCTAGAGTTTGAGTTGGTCTTGATAAGATAGATTTAGAAGAATGTAAAAAAAGAAATATAAAAGTTTTAAATACTCCTTGAGCTAATGCTTGAGCAGTTGCTGATTTAGTTTTGGCTTGAGTTCTTAATTTAGCTAGGAATTTAAATTTATGAATGCATTTAGATACTGATGCTGAAAAATTTATAGATGATAGATTCGAATATATGTGATTTGAACTTGAAAATAAATCTGTTTGAATTATAGGTTTTTGAAATATTTGAAGAAAAGTTTATGATAGATTTAAAGCTTTTTGAGTGAAGAAATTTTTTATTTTTGATCCTTTTTTGAAAAAGGAAGATGTTGAAAAAAATGAATTTTGTGAATTTGTTTTTAATAAAGAAGATATTTTCAAAAATTCTAATATTATAACTTTTCATATTCCACTTGTTGATTCTACTAAAAATTTTTTGTGAAAATCTGAAATAAAATTATTAAAAAAAGATGTAGTTTTGGTTAATACTTCTAGATGATGAATAATTAATGAAAAAGTTTTAGTTCATTTTTTAAGAGAAAATAAAAATGCAAAATTTTTTGCTGATGTTTGGGAAGAAGAACCTCAGGATCCAAAGATTGAATTATTAGAATTACCTAATGTTTTAATTACTCCTCATATTTGAGCAATGACTAAAGAAGCTGAAGAAAAAATGCATTATTTTAAAGAGTTAATATAATTATTATGTTATTAAAAAAACTAGAAAAAAAATTAGAAAATTTATTAAATAATATAGATGATAAAAAAGATAAAGAAAAAATTAAAGAAGCTTATAATTATGCAAAAAAGGCTCATAATTGACAATTTAGAAAATCTTGAGATCCTTATATAACTCATCCTTTATCTGTTTGATTGTCTTTATTTGAAAAATTTAATGATATAGATTTACTTATTTCTTGATTTTTACATGATGTAGTTGAAGATTGTGAAGTTGAAATGAAAGATATTTATGATAGATATTGAGATAATATTTGATATATTGTAGATTCAGTGACAAAAACTGAGAAAAAATTTTTATATGATGATAGTATTATTTTTGATGATGAAAGAGATAAAATGCTTTATTGATGAATGAAAAATATTTGATGTATTTTAGTGAAATTAGCAGATAGAGAACATAATTTATCAACTTTATCTCATATGCCTAAAAATAAACAAGTAAAAAAATCTTTTGAAAGTCAAGCTATATATTTACCTTTGATGGATATAACTTGATTTTATAATAAAAATAATACTATTTCTAAAGCTAGGTATAATTTTTCTATTTATTTAAAAAATAATAACATAAAAACATACAAAGAATTAAAAAATAATTTATTTAATACTTGTTTTTTAAATTTTTCAGAAGATTTATTTAATTTAGTATATAATAATTCAGAACGAGTTGTTTGGAAAATAAATGATAAAAAATTATTTGATTCATTAGTAGAATCCTGATGGTTTGATAATGAAAATGTTAATTTGAAGAGGATTGAGTTATCTGGAGATTGAAAATTTTTAGCTTTATTTTTGATGAAATGAGCTGCAATATTTGATTTAAAAAAATGAAAAATTTCTTTTTCACAATCTAATTTTATTTCGTAATTTATTCTTTTATGTCTATATATAATATAATTTCAGATTCTGATATAACATCAGAAATTTCTCAATGTTTAAGAAATAGATATTTAGATCAAAAGTTTTTATATGATTGAGAAGCAGCATCTTTATATTATAAATTTTATGAAGAAGATCCTCTTTTTACTCATTCTAAAAAAAATAGTGATGAATTAGATATTATTTGATTTTGATTAAAAAATTGTTTTAAAAAAGGTGAAAGGGTAGCTTTAATTAGTCTTTGATGCTGAAATTCTCATATTGAAAGAGATATTTTTAAAAATATATGAGATGATTTTGATATAGATTATTTTTGAGTTGATTTATCTAAAGATATGTTGAAATTATCAGAAAAAAATTTAGAGAATTTAAATATTAATAAAAAATTAATTTGTGCTGATTTTTCTTCTGAAAAATTTATAGATGAAATATATAAATTAACTAAGAAATATGATAAAAGAATTTTTACTTTTTTTTCTAATACTTTTTGAAATATAAATCATACTAATATTATAGATTTATTATATAATATACTTAATTCTTGAGAGCAAATTTGGTTAGATGTAAGAATTAGAAATGGTAATTCAACTAAAGATGATTTAGAAATCTTTAATATTCATAAATTAGATAATAATAAAACAACTTTAGAAAAAATTTTAGGCTCTGTATTTGTTAAAAATTGAATTGCTTTAGAAAATTGATATTTTTCTAAAGTTTTAAAAAAAGAGGATAGTGTAAATGCTTTGAAATTAGAATTTTATTTTAATTTAAAAAATAAATTAGTTATAGATATAAAATGACAAAAAATTACTCTATTGCCTTGAGAGAAAATAAAATGTCAACAAATTTATTATCATGATCCAGAAAAATTAATAGATTTTTTTAAAGAACATAATTTTAGACTAGTTGATAAAGAAGTAAAATGACATAGATGACAATTTTTATTTGAAAAATTATAAAAAGTGTAGAAAACTTTCTACACTTTTTTATATAACTCTTTTATTTCTTTTAAGCTAGTTTTAAAAGTTAATAATTTTATTAAATCTAAGCTTATTTTTTTTGTAGATATTCAAATTTTGTATAGACTATTAGCTAGTCATAAGCTAGCTCAAATACTGTTATCTATAAAATTTTTAGGATTAATTATTTTTGAGTATAAACTTGGAAATTTCTTTTTTATATTATTAGCTAAATCATAATTTGTATTTGGAGAAAAAGTTTCTTTTTTTATATTATTTTTTAAAGAATCTAAGTTTTTTTTAGTTAATTGAGCAATTTCTTTTTTTAATTTTTTTAAATCATTAAATAAGTCTTTTATATTTATATTTTTTGCATTTTCAAAATTTTCTTTTTTTTCTAAATTTGAAATATATTCTTTAAATTCTTTTAATCATTTTTTTGTTTCAAATTTAGCTAGTTCTTCTAATAATTTTTTATTTTTAGAATATTTTCATAAATATTTTAAAGTTAATTCTTCTATATTTTTATTAGCTTGATTATATTCAGAGTATTTATTTATTTCAGGATATTTTCTTTTTTCTATTGACATAATAAAATTAGTTAGTAGTTCAAGAATTAGTTTTATTTTCTTTTAAATTTTGTATTTTTTTTAGTGCTATTTTACTTATATCTCATCAATTATCTAATTTTAAAGCTCTTTTATAGTAAAGCATAGCTTCTATTTTTTTATTATTTTTTTCTTTTAATATTCATAGAGTTAAATTTATTAAAGCATTTTTTCTATTTATATTATATCATTTTTCAAGTAATTTTTTTGCTTCATCTAGTTTATTTTCTTCTATTAAAATCCAAGCTTTAAATCAATAAAAGTCCTCTTTATTTGGATATAATTTTATTCATTTATTAGCATATTCTCAAGCTTTTGTATTATTTCAATTAATTATATTATAATATGTTGCTAAAACTAGATCTTCATATTGTGGCTTTTTTTCTGATTTTATAAGTTTATCAAAATTTTCTATTAACTTATTAGAATCATCTAGAATATATGCATTATAAATTTTTAATCTATATATATTTGTAATAGGATTATATCATAGTTTTTCTGCTTTAGTTAAATATATGTTACTTAATACATAATCATGATTTTTTTGTGCTATTATTGATAGTAGATACAAAATATTTTTATCATTTGAATCAAGAGCATAATATTTTGTAAGGTATTTTTTTGCATTTTTATAATCTCATAATTCAAAAAAACTTTGAGCTATCATTTTTATAATTGGTTGATAGTCTTTTTTTTCTTTTAAAATGTCCTCTCATATAATTATTACAATAGGATATAACTCATTTTTAAAAAGAGCTCATAGAATTAAGGCATTTTTAAAATATATTTCATTTATTTTAAAATCCTTATAATTTTGTAAAGCTTGTTTTATATCTAAAAGTTGTTTTGATTTTATATTTTTATGTTTTTTTAAATAATCTTCAAAGTTCTTTTTACATAATGAAAAGTCCTTTATACAAGTTAATGAATTAGAATAAAAAAATTTTTCTTCAGTATTTAATAATTTCATTTTTTTTATATTTTCTATTGCTCAACTTAGGTATTTTTTATTATTTTTTAGTTTTACTATGTTTAAAGAATATAGGAAACTTTTTAGATAATTTTGTTTGTATACTAAGTTCTTATTTTTTATTTCAGAATAATATTTGTAAGCATCATTCCATTTTTTCATTAAAAAGTAAGTGTCTGCTATTTGTTTTTTTATTCAATCACTTTTATTTATTTTATAAGCTTTTAAAAAATTTCTTAATGCTAGGATATATTCTTCATTTTTTAAGTGAATAGTTCAATTTATTAGTAATCATTTTTCAAGAAATATTTTTTGTTTATTTTTTATGGAATTATCATTGTTTTTATTGGTTTTATTAAAAAAATTTTTTTTATTATTTACTTCTGATTTTTTAGTTATATTTTGTTTTTGTTTAATTTTTTGTTGTTCTTCTTGTTTATTTTTATTAAATAAGTTAAAAGAACAAGAACTAATTAAAAATATAGTTAAAAATATTATAATTTTTTTCATTTTTTATTTTTAAGAATTAATTTGAATTTATTGTATTTGTAACTGAATTTATGTAAATATTTTTTTTGAAATTTTTATATTTTACTTCTATATTTAAAAGCTTATTAGTATTAGTACATCAACTTAAAGTTATTTCTCAATTATTTATTAATAAATCTACAATATTTTTTTCATTAATATTACTTCAATTTAAATCTTTACAAGTAATTTTATTTATTTCATAAAATTTTGGTAACTTTAATGTTGTTCAAGAATATATTTTATAAGTTGCTCAACTTAAAAAATAGGAAATTACACTTCAAGTTCATCATCAAGAATTATCATTTTTACTTATTTTTATATCCCAAATTTTAGGAACATATAGACTAGAATTAATTGCTTTTCAAGTTAAACTGTTATTTATTACAGTTTCTATATTAGATTTTATTTTATTAATCATAATTCAAATTTTTTGAGCTTCTCATATATTTTTTAAGTTTATTCTACTAAGAGAAAGAAAAATTATTGTTATAAGAGTTATTCATACAAGAATTTCTATTAAAGTAAAGGCTTTTTTAGTCATAAAAATTTGTAAAAATTTAATAATTATTATAATTAATGATAGTTATTTTTTTAAAAAAAACAAAAAAAATTTAAAATTTAATTTAATTTTTATGAAAAAAATATTTATATTTATACTTTCATTTTTAGTATCTTTAAATTTTGCTTTTGCTTTAAAACTTCAATGAGATATAAAATTAGAAAAAGCTACTTCTAATTCATTAAAAATATCTTGGGATAAGGTAGATTGAGCTATTTGATATTTTGTTTATTATGATACAGTTTCTCATAAATCTGAAAGCAATGATATAAAAAATTATAAAAATTCTACTGATTTATTAGATTCTACTGGTACTACTCTAAATAATTTAGAACCAAATACTAAATATTATTTAGCTGTAACTGTTGCAGATGAAAATTGAAATGAGTGAGAATATTCAAAAGAATTTAGTTTTTCTACAACTTGAGAAAAAAATAAAAAATTGATTTTACAAGATGTGAAAGTTATTTCAAAAAATAAAATAAGACTTATATTTAATGTGGATATTGATTCAAAAAATAATTTAGAATTTAAAATAGAAAATAAAAAAAATAATTTAGATATTATTTGAGTAAAAAATGTAGATATTAATTGAAATAATGTAGAGTTAACTTTAAATAAGGATTTAAGTGCAGGAAGTACTTATTTATTAACTGTTGTTTCAGCTAGTGGAAAAAATTGAGAAACTATTCAGTCTTGAATTGATTGAGTAAAAGAATTTAATACAGAAAATTTAGAAAAGTTAAATTCTGCAGATTCTCAAAAAGAACAAAAAAACAATTGAGATAGTTCTAAAAGTACTTGAAAAGAAACAAATTCTTGAAATGATGAAAAAAAATCAGATATAAATGAACAAAAAGAAAATAATAAAGTACAAAAAGAGGAAGCTATTAAATTATGATGAAAAAATTTAAAAGAGGAAGAAATAAAAAAGAATGCAGAATTAGCTTCTAAAAAATCAAAAAAATTACCAAAAACTTGACCAGCAGAATGGGGATTATTACTTATGTCTTTATTTTTATGATTAATTTTTGTTAGAAAAAAAGCAAAAGCATAAAAAGAGATTTAAAAAATCTCTTTTTTTATATTTCAGTTTTTTTGTAAATAGGTATTAAAAATCAAATTAAAGTTAAATTTTTTATAAAAATTAATTTATTGAATTTTTTTACTATATTTTTATATAATTCAATTAAATTTCATATTTCATAACTATTATCAATTATTATTTCTCTAGTATAAAGAAATTTATTATTTTTTATTAGTTCTTTATTATTTTTACATATTTTTAGAATAAAATTTAATTCTTTGTGTATTAAACTTTCATTTTTTAAAATTCAAAATAAATCAAAATCTTGTGATTTTTGAGAGAATTCTATTTTTCTTAGTTTTAAAATATTTTCAAAAACTTCATTATGTTTTACTAAAAAATTTTTTGTCACTTCATATAAAGATGGAATATTATCACTTCTATAAAAAAATGATTTTTTAATTTTTTCTTCTAATTTTTTTATTTTTATAAGAAAAAAGTATAAAAATATAGAATATAGTAAAACTAAGATAAGAAATGTTAAAAATATTAAAATAAAAATATTCATATTTTTGTGATTAATAAAATATTTTTTATATTATAACATAATTATTTATTTTAAGCAAAAACTTAAGGAAAAATAAATTTGACTATTTTTTTTAAAAGCTTATAATCTTATTGACAAATGTTGCAAGATTATATTGTAGCATTTTTTATTTTGTATAATTTATGGTTATGATTACTTTTATTAAAGATTCTTTTAGAGAGTTAAAACATGTAGTTTGGCCAACTAGAGAAGAAACTAGAAAATATTTTTTTATGGTTTTAACTACTTTGATATTATTTTGATTATATCTTTTTGTATTTAATTATATTTTTAGTGAAATTGTATTAAAAGTATTACCTTCAATTTTTTAATTTTTTAAATAAATAACAATGCAAAAAAAGCCAGAATGGTATGTGATTCAAGTTATATCTTGAACAGAAGAAAATGTTAAGCAATCTTTATATCAAAGAAGAGAAAGTCTTTGAATGGAAGATTATATTTTAGATGTTTTTGTACCTACTCATGAAGTAGTTAGTGTAAGAACTGGATGAAAACAAGTAAAAAGAAAGAAAAATATTTTACCATGATATATTTTGGTAAAAATGATAGTTACCAATGAAAGTTGGTATATTGTTAGAAATACTCCAAATGTTACTTGATTTTTATGAGCTTGAAATATACCAGTTCCTGTTTCAGGAGAAGAATTAGAAAAATTGAAATGAAAATTAGAGGAAAATAAAGTAGAATATAAATCTAAATTTAGTGTTTGAGATGAAGTTTATATTGTATGATGAAATTTTGATTGAAATGAGTGAAAAATTATTGAAGTAAATGATAAAAAATGAGTAGCAAAAGTAACTATTAATTTACTTTGAAGAGATACTCCAGTTGAAATAGATTTTTCACATATAAAGGTTAAAAATTAATAAAAATTTATGAAAATTAGATATTTTGTTTACATTATCTTGTTTTTAATTTTAAGTTTTATTTTAAATATCACTTTATATTTTTTTAGTGATACTTATAGAAATTTTTTAAAATCTTTAAAAAGTGAAAAACAAGATATTAAACAAAATATAAATAAGGTTGAAAAAAATGAAACTAATTTTGTAAAAAAGAAAAAAGTAGTAAAAAGTAAATCTGAAAATGATAAAAAAGATAATATAAAGGTTGAATATAAAGAGAAAGTTTTGGATATAAGTGAAACAAAAATAGAAAAAGAAATATTGAAAAAATTTAGGGAATATTCTTTGAAAAAATTGGAATTACATCCTAGATTATTTGATCTTACAAGTGAGTATCCAGATGATTATATTGAATATTATAGTGAATATTTAACTATTTATTTTTTCTGAAATAAACCTTATAGTGATATAAAAGATATATTTAATGTTTTGTCTTATGAATTACCTTTTAGTATAAATGAAGTAAATAATTTTTGAGATAAGTCATTTTATATAAATTTAAAAGATGAATTTAAAGATGATAATATTAGATTTGTTTTTACTTATAAAACTAGAACTATTGGGATAAAAGTGAATAAGAAATTTTATGATATGGTAAAAATAAAGTTACAAAATTTAAAAAAATAAAAAATTTATATTTTAAAAAAATAATATGACTAATGTAATTTATGTTACTGAAGAGTGATTAAAAAAACTTCAAGAAGAATTAAAATATTTAAAAGAAGTAAAAAGAAAAGAAATTGCAGAAAAATTAAAAGAAGCTATAAGTTTTTGAGATTTATCAGAAAACTCTGAATATGAAGATGCTAGAAATGAACAAGCTGCAGTAGAAAAAAGAATTTTAGATTTGGAAGCTCAATTAAAAAATGTAGAAGTTATTGAAGAAGGATGAGAAAAGAAAAAATCAAATAGAGTTATTATTGGTTCTGTTGTAGAAATTGAAAATTTAGAAACTAAAGAATTAGAAAAATATCAAATTGTATGATCTATGGAATCTGATATTTTAGCTAATCCTCCTAGAATATCTAATGAATCTCCAGTATGAAAAGCTTTACTTTGAAAAAAGAAAAATGATGTTATAAAAGTAAAATCTAATGCTTGAGTTACAGAATATAAAATTTTAAAAATTTGAGAATAATTATTAATATTTATTTATGATATTTTATAATCATTTAATATTAGTTCCTTGAATAGCTTTTGTTATAAGTGTATTTATAAAAGCTTTTGTTTCTATTGTAAAGGAATGAAAAATTAATGTTAGTAAGGCATTAGGGTCTTGATGAATGCCTTCTGCTCATACTGCAGTTTCAGTTTCTTTAACTACAGCTATAGCTATAAAATATTGAATTTGGTCAGATTTATTTGCAATGGCTATGTCATTTACTATCATAATAGTTTATGATGCTATAAATGTAAGATTTGAGGCTTGACTTCATGCTTCAGCTTTAAATAAATATATTTGAGAAAATAAATTTAAAGAAAGACTATGACATCTACCTTCAGAAGCTTTTGCTTGAGCTGTTTTAGGAATTTTAGTTGCAATTTGATTATATTATATATAATAAAAAAAGGACTTTTTTAAAAGGTCCTTTTTTTATTTTAAAAATATAAAATAAGAAAAATTTTTATTATCTATCATACTATTTATTCATATTAAATCTAAATTTTTATTAAAAACAGGAGTTCAGGAATATCATTTTTTTAGCTTAAAATTTGTTTTGTAAATATTATTACTTTCTTTTTTTATTATTTTTCAGTTTATAATTTTATTATCAATTATAGTTATTATATTTTTTGTTATATCATTATTTAGTTTCAAAAAATTTTTGTTATTTATGTTTATTTGTAATTTTGCTAAATCTTTTTTATCTGAAAAATCTGTAATTTTTGCTTTGTAATCTTTATTTTTATAATTTATGATTATATTTTTTGAGTTTTTTATTATATGATAATTTGTAAAAATTGTTCAAGAATTATTTATAAAAAATCAATATCATTTTGAAGTATTACTTAAAAAATTTTTTTGAATTTTTATTCAATTATTATTTATAATTATATTTTTTCTTGCAGTTATTTTAACTATAGAATTTTTTATATTATTTATTTTATTTGTGTAATAAATTTTTTTTAAAATACCTTTATTTAACATAAAAAATAAAGGTATTAAAATAATAATAATGAAAGTTTTATTTTTCTTCATTTATTTTTTTTACTAATTCTGAAATATTATTTATCTCTATTATATTAGAA
>CAZRIS010000008.1:0-11234 GCA_964600205.1 uncultured Candidatus Peribacteria bacterium
TTGAAGAAATAAAATTTTGGAGAACTCAAAATAAAAATGAAGTAGATTTTGTGATAGAAGAAGATAAAAAAGCTTATGAAGTAAAATTTAATAAAAAACAATTTAATGAAAGAAAATACAAATTATTTAAGAAAACATATCCTGAATATGATTTGGAATGTATTGATTTTGAAGATAGTTTGGATTTACTTAAAAAATTAAAAAACTAGCAAAATCTTGCTAGTTTTTGTTTTTTTAAGTGTAATTGAAAAAAAATTTTGAAAAATAAAAAGTTTATAGTATACTATACAAAATTATTAAATAATTAAAAAGTTTATGCTAGACTATATAAAAAAAATAAATAATTTTGAAAATTTAAGAGTAGGTTTTAAAAGAAAAAAGTATTTAGATAAAATAAAAAAAACTATTTGAATTTTAAGCTTGATAAAAGTTTTAGTATGACAAAGAAGAGTATGAAAAAGCTTTATCTTAAAACAAATTATAAAATATTTAATAGATGAAAAAAAAATTGATAATAAAAATATTTTGTATTTAAATTTCGAACTTGAAATTTTGTCAAATATTTGAAATTCTAAAAATTTAAAAAAAATAATTTATGATTATTTTAAAGATATAAAATGAAAAAAATATATTTTTTTAGATGAAATTCAAGAAATAGAATGATGGGAAAAACTTGTAAATTCATTTAGAGCAACTGAAACTGATGATTATGAAATTTTTATAACTGGAAGTAATTCCAAAATATTATCTTGAGAATTAGCTACTTATTTATCTTGAAGATATATTGAATTTGAAATTTTTCCTTTTTCATTTGATGAATATTTAGAGTATTATAAATTAGAAAAAAATAAACAAAATTTATTGAATTATATAAATTTTTCTGGTTTACCTGAATTGTATAATTTACCAGATAAAGAATTACAATATAGTTTTATAAAATCTCTAAAAGATACTATAATTTTAAAAGATTTAGTGAAAAGATATTCACTAAAAGATGTAGATTTATTGGAAAAAGTTTTTTTATTTTTAGTTAATAATATTTGAAATTTATTATCTATAAATTCTTTGAGAAAAAAATTATTGCAAGAATGAATTAAAATAACTAGTATGACTCTTTGAAATTATATTAAATATTTTATAGAAATTTTTGTTTTTTCTTCTGTTTCTAGATATGATTTACATTGAAAAAAAATATTAGAATGAGAAAAAAAATATTATCTTAATGATTTAGGATTTTTAAATTTTTTCTTTTCTTCTTTTGAAGATTATATTTCAAAAAAAATAGAAAATTATGTTTATAATTTTTTTAAAATGAATTGATATAATATAACTATCTGAAAACTGAAAGATAAAGAAATTGACTTTATAGTAGAAAAAGATACTAGGAAAATATATATTCAAGTTGCTTATCTTTTAGCCTCAAAAGAAGTTATAGAAAGAGAATATTGAAATTTAAGAGCTATAAAAGATTCTTTTGAAAAATATGTTATTTCTTTGGATGATATACAATTAAAAACTGATGAATATTGAATTAGGCATTTACAAATGTGGAAAATGTGAGATATCTTTTAAAAACTAGCAAAATCTTGCTAGTTTTTGTTTTATATTTATTTTTTTAATTATTTTTTGAAAAAAATAAATTTTTTATTAAAATAAAATTAATTATTTTGTATTTTTTGTTTATGATAAAAAGAATTTTTATAATTTTGTTACTTATTATTTGAATTTTTTATTTTTCCCATTTTTCTTTTGCAAATATGACAAGTAAAAATTATACTATAAATGTATGAGATATAACTCCTGCTGAGCCTATTTATAGTTGAAAAGCAAAAGATACTGTTAATTTCCTACTTTGAACTATTATTCAAAAATTAATGATAGCTATTTGAGCTGTTTCTTTACTTATAATGACTATTTGAGGTTGATATATGATTTTATATCATGGTCAAGATGAAATGCTTTCAAAAGGTAAGTCTATTTTTACTGCTTGAATTATATGAGTTGTTATAGCTCTTAGTTCTTACTTTTTAGTTAGTTTTGTTAGATTTATTTTATATGCAAATTAATTTTATGATGAAAAAAATATTTTTGTTTTTAGTTTTTGTTTTTAGTTTTTTATTTTTTGTAAATTTTAGTTTGGCTTCTTGAGCTCCAAGTGTTTCTTGTGTTTGATTACCTTGATGTCCAGATACAAGTTTAGTTCATCCTAGTTGAGCTAATGTTAGTTCAAATTTTGAATCAACTTTTGTTTGAAAAGCTACAATTGATTTAGTTGTGACTTTTATTAAATATATTGCAGCTATTGCAGTAATTTCAGTTATGATAGGTTGAATTATGTATATGATTTCTTGAGGGGAAGAAGAAAAAGTAAAAAAAGCTAAATCTTGGATTTTATGGTCTATTGTTTGAGTACTTTTGTCTATTTCTGCTTTTTGAATAATTAGAATTATTACACTTATTACAATTAATAATTAATTTATGAAAAAAATATTTTTTATATTATTTTGATTTTTTATTCAAATATTTTGAGTTTTTGCTTCTTCAAATGCTTCTAGCTCAAAAATAAAAGATTGAATTTTAAATTCTCTTCCTTGACATGATAAGGTTATATCAAATAGTGAAGCATGAAAAGATTCTTTGACTAGTTTACTTTTGTATTGAAAAAACACTATTTTTGATTTACTTGCTTTGATAGCTGTTTGAGTTTTTCTTTATATTTGATACAAAATAATAATGGCAAAATGAAAACCAGAAGAATTTAAAAAAGCTTTTATGCATTTAGTTTATGCTATTGTTTGAATTGTTATAATTTCTCTTGCTTGGGTTATAATAGTATTTGTAGCTGGTTTAAAATTTTAATTTTTTTAAGAAATATAAAATGAAAAAAATATTGGTATTTTTAGGAATTGTTTTTGTTTTACTTTTTATGAGTTTGAAATTAAATGCTTCTTGTTCTTATAATGCTTGAAGTAGTATAAAAGATAATTTATCAAGTTGTTTAAGTGAAACTAAATTAGTTAATCCTTGAGATGCTAAAGTTGAAGGTAGTTTTACTTCTAGAATTAATTCTATTACAAAAACTATAGCTATAGTTTTATCATTAGCTGCAGTTTTTTGAATAGCTTATTGATCATTTATGATGGTTACTGCTTGATGACAAGATGAAAAAATAAAAAAAGCAAAAGATATAGTAAAATGGTCAATTATTTGATTTTTTTGAGTAGTAGTTGCTTCAGGTCTTATAGCTTTGGTGGTTAGTCTTATGTATAATTTATGAAAAGGTGCTTAGAATTTTATTAAAAATTTTTGTTTATACTTTATTTTTTAGTTTGGTAGTTTTTTTTGTAAAAACTACTTTTTTTACTAGTAATAATGAAATTATTGAAGAAAAATATATAGAGCCAGAAGTAAAAAAGACTAATAATTTATCTGAAAAACTTGTAAAAAAATTAAAAGAAAAAATTAATTTAAATTCTGCTAGAAAATATTATTTTATCTATATTCCTTCTTATTTTTGAGATTTTTTAAAAAATTATGAGAGAGATATAAAAATTTTTATAACTCAAAAAAAAATTTTTTCTTTTATAAGTGAGCTTAGAATAAATTTTTATGAAACAAGAAAAGATAGAAGATGAAAAATGAAAAATAAAAATATAAAACTTTTTGCACCACAAAAAATGTGAGAAGCTGAAACATTAAATGTTTTTATTCATGAATTTTGACATTATGTTGATTTGTATTATTTTGATTATGATGAAAAAATAAATAAAGATTTAAGTGAGGATTTCTATAAAATTTCTTGGAATTCTACAAAAGAATTAAAAGCCTGACTTACTCAAAAAGATTTTGTTTCTGGTTATGCTATGACTAATAAATATGAAGATTTTGCAGAAAGTTTTTTGTATTATATTATTGATAATAAAGATTTTTTAAAAAAGACTCAAAAAAGTGAAATTTTAAAGAAAAAATATGAATTTTTTAGAAAAAATTTATTTAAGAAATTATTTTTTGGTACAAAATTTAGTGATAATTTAATTATAAAAGATTATTATCGGGATATGACAAAATTAAAATTAAACTTAAAAAAATTTTTGCAATATTTAAAAAAATAAATAAAATACAAAAAAATAATTTTTTTCACTAAACTAGTTTTTTTATTTTAAAAACTGTTTTTCATAAATATTTTTCAATCTTATCAAAAAAACAAGTTTAAAATAAAAAATAATTTTCTATTTTTTATAGAAAATATATATTTTTTATTGTGTGAAAAAAATTATTTTTTGAAATAATTTTATTTTTTAATTATAAAAAATGTCAGATATATTAAATGAACTTGATAATGAATTAAAACAAATGGAAGAAAAAAATTTAAAAACAAAAAAAATAGAAGCAAAAAAAGTAGAAAAAAAATCTGTTAATTCTGTTAATAAAGAAAATAATGATAATCAACTTTTTCAAAAATATACTTCAAAATTTCCTGAAACAAAATTTTATTTACCAACTTTAAGAGATGGTTATACAAGATATATTCCAATCGGTTGAAATGATGAAACTTGAGCCAAGAATATGGGTATGATTCAGTATTGAGATGATATAGTTTTAATTGATTGTTGACTTCAATTTGCTTCTGGAAATGATATGCTTTGAGCTAGTTATTCTATTCCAGATGTTAGTTTCTTACAAAAATACAAAAAAAATATTAAATGATTTGTTATAACTCATGCTCACCTAGATCATATTTGAGCTTTAAAACATGTATTACCAGCAGTTTGAATGCCTACACTTTATGGTACAAAATTAACTATTTGAATTATAAAAAAATGATTAGAAGAAGCTTGACTTTTAGATAAAGCTAGCTTTGTAGAGGTTGATGCTGATTCTACTGTACCTTATAAAATAGGAGCTTTTGAAATAGAATTTTTTAGAGTGAATCATAGTGTTCCAGATAGTGCAGGGCTTTATATAAAATCTCCAGGGGGAGTTACTTTTTTACATACTTGAGATTTTAAAATTGATTTAACTCCTAGAATAGATAAACCAGCAGATTTAGCTAGAATTTGATCTTTTGGAGAAAGAGGAGTTACTATGCTTTTAAGTGATTCTACAGGTAGTCCTAGAAAAGGTCATAGTATGTCAGAAGAAGATGTTTGAAAAGCTTTGGATGAAATAGTGAAAAATCATAGAAGATGAAGACTTATAGTTGCTACTTTTTCTTCTTGGATTTCAAGAGTTCAGCAATTAATAGATTCTGCTGAAAGATATTGAAAAACTATTTTTCTTTCAGGTAGATCTATGCTTGAAAATATAGCAATAGCAAAACAACTTGGTTATATAAAAATGAAACCAGGTATAGTTAAAAAAATGACTCCTAAAAATACTGAATGAATACCTCCTCATAATCAAATAATTATTACAACTGGTAGTCAATGAGAAGAATTTTCTGCTCTTTCAAGAATGGCAGAATGAAAACATAATGCTATTGAAATTTTAAAAGGTGATACTATAGTTTTTTCTTCAAGTGTAGTTCCTGGAAATGAAAAAGCTGTAGTTACAATTATTAATAAATTAATAAAATTAGGAGCTAATGTAATAACTAAAGATGATTGAGAATATCATACTTGAGGACATGCTTTTCAAGATGAACAAAAAATGATGATTAAATTGACAAAACCAAAATATTTAATGCCTATTTATTGAGATTTGTATTTTAGGCATATTCACAAGCAAACTGCTATGAGTATTTGAATGAAACAAGAAAATATTTTACTTATAGATAATTGACAAATAGTAGATTTTGCTCCTAAAACTTGAAATGTATTTAAATCAAGAATAAGAGTTCCTTTGAAAAATATTATTATTGATTGATATTGACTTTGAATTGCTGATTCTCATGTAATAAAAGCAAGAGAAAAAATGATGAATGCATGAGTATTAGTTGTAAATATCAAGGTTGATAAAAAAACAAAAGCTATTTTATGACATTTAAAAATAGAAACAAGATGACTTGCTCATTTAGATGAAGTTAGAGCAGTTCATAGAATGGTAATAAAAAAAGCAAGAGAAAGTTATGAAAATACTATAAAAGATATTCCAGATATAGAAGAAAAAGATTTATTAAAAATAATAAAGACTGATTTAGAACAAATGTTATTAAAAAGAATAAGTAGAGAACCTATGATTATTCCTATGATTACTCAGGTTTAATAAAAAATTTCTCTCCAAAAATGGAGAGAAATTTTTTATTTGAGACTTTGGATGCTATTTTAAAAAGTGTGTAAATTTAGAAATTTACACACTTTTTAAGTATTTTTTTATTTTTTTACTTCAAGAATTTTTACTTCTCCCATCATAGTAGGAAGTTTTCATCAAGCTTTTATTTCATATCAAGCAGCTTCCAAATTTTTTACATCTTTTGCACTTAAATGTACTTCTTGTTTTTTATTTGGATCTATTTCTCCATAAGCTTCAGAAGGTTTTAAAGTAACTTTCTTTTCTTCTCAGACTTTCATTCCTAAAACAGCTTTATCAAATCAAGGAATCATTTGTCCAGCTCATAGAATGAAAGGAAGTGTTTGTTTTCTATCATAACTAGAATCAAATTTTTTACCATCTGTGAAAGTTCAGATATAATTAACTTCTACTTTATCTCATTTTTCTGCTATATCTTTTTTTGTATTTCATTCTCATTTTTTATCTATTTTTTCTAATTTTATATCAAAAACTAGAGTTTTTCAAGCAAGTGGATGGTTAGTATCAATTACTACAGTCATTCAAGTTTCAGTATTTGTCATTTGTTTTTTGTTAGGATTTAAAGTATTTTTAGTATTTTGGGCTATATTATTAGTTCAACAACTACTTAATATAAGTCATAAAATTAAAATTAAGCTAAATTTTTTCATTATTTTTTATTATTAAAATAAGGTAATCATTATTATAATCTTTTTTAGTCAAGAAAGTGTCAAGAAAATGTTATTTTTTAATAATTTTTTTCCTGATTTTTTTATTTTTTACTTTGTTTTTTAAAAGATTATTTAAATATTGTAAGAATTTTTCATCATTTTCAAAATTTTTTGTAGGACTTCTTAGAGTATTTATATCTTTTACTATAAATTTTACTTCCTTATCTAAGTCTAGAAATTTTTTTAATTCTTCTAATTTTATATCTTTTTCAAAATTAATTTGATAATTTATTCATAATTTTTTTATGTTTGTTATTTTATAATCTGAAGCTAAAATTTTTGTTTCTAATAATAAAAATAAATTTTCTAATCATTTGTTTTGATTTAAGACAAAATCTTTTTTTATTTCTTCTAGGTCTCATAAATCACTTAAATTTTCTATTTCTCTATAGAAATTTATCTTATCAAATTCGTTATTAAATAAATTATCTTCTATGAAAATATCTATATTTAGATCAATTTTTGTGTCTATTTTTTTATTTTTTTGAGAATTTTCTAATTTTTCTATTTCATCTTCTATTAGCTTAATATAGAGATTAATTCACACTTGACTTGATTGTCCAGATTGTCTAAAACCAAGTAAATCTCAACCTCATCTTATTTCTAAATCTTTTAAAGCAAGTTCAAATCAAGCTCAAATATAACTGTATTCTACTATTGTTTTAAGTCTTTTTTTTGTTTCATCTTTCATTTTTTCATTTTTGTAGAGTAGATAACAATATCATTTTCTATCACTTCTTCATACTCTTCATCTTAATTGATGTATTTGAGATAATCAAAAATTTGTAGCATTATTTATTATAATTGTATTTACATTTGGAAAATCAATTCAGTTTTCAATTACTGTTGTAGAAACTAGTATATCATATTTTTTATTTTTAAAGTCAAGGATTCTTTTTTCAAGTTCTATAGGAGTTAATTGTCAATGAGCTACTATTATTTTCTTATCTGGAAAAATTTTTTGTAAAAGAGTTTTATAATTCTCGATGTTAGATACTCTATTATGGACAAAAAACATTTGTCAATTTCTTTCAAATTCTCTATTTCAAGCTTCTTTTATAAGCTCTTCATTGAATTTATTGACTATTGTTGACACATTTTGTCTACCTATTGGTGGAGTTTTTAGAATAGAAATTTCTCTTAATTTTGATAAAGCCATATTTAGACTTCTAGGAATTGGTGTAGCTGACATAGCTAGAGAATCAATTGAAGCTTTGAATTCTTTTAATTTTTCCTTGTCTTTTACTCAAAATTTATGTTCTTCATCTATTATTATAAGTCATAAATCTTTGAATTTGATTTTATCATTTAATAATTTATGAGTTCAAATAATTAAATCAATTTCTCAATTAGCAAGTTTTTTTAATATTTCAGCTTCTTTTTTGGAATTTTCAAGTCTTGTAAGTATAGCTATTTTTACTCAAAAACCTTCAAATCTTTTAATAGCTTTTTCATAATGTTCATAAGCTAAAACTAAAAGTGGAGCTATAAAAACAGATTGTTTTTTGTTTAAAAAAGCTCTATAAATAGCATTAAAAGCAACTTCTGTTTTTCAAAATCATACATCTCAAATCAAAAGTCTATCCATAGGAATATCTTTTGACATATCTTCTAGAATTTCTTTTATAGCTTGGTCTTGGTCAGGAGTATGGATATATTGAAAACTATTTTTGAATTTCTGTTCTTGTTCTTTGAATTCTATGAAACTATAAGCTTTTTGGATTTTTCTTTTTGCATATAATTCTATAAGTTCTTCAGCTATTTCTTCGGCTTCTTTTTTGGCTTTTTGTATTTTTTTCTCCCAAGAATTTCAAGATAAAGAAGTAAGTTTTGGTTTTTCTACTCATACATATTTATTTACTCTTCATACTTCTTCTATAGGTACAAAAAGTTTATCATTATTTAAATATTCTATTTCTATAAACTCTTTTTTTATTGTTTTTCAATTTTGTGTTTGTAATTCTTTTTTTATTATTTCTTTAAAAATACCTATTCAATGTTCAATGTGGACTACATAATCTCAAGGTTTTATCTTTAATAATAAATCAAGCTCTTCTTTTATTTTCTTTTTTCTTCTTTTTTTTGTGAAAATATTATTTAAAATATCATCAGTTATTATTATTTTTTCTTTGTAAATAAAACTTTTTAAGGTATTTATTTTTGTTTCTTTTATTTGTCAATTTAAATTATTGAAATCTAGGAAGTTTTTAATAGTTTCTTTATTTTTTGTATAAAAAATTATTTCTTTTTTGTTATTTTTTTCTAAAAAATCTTTTAAATTTATGCTATTTTCTATTTTTGGAACTTTTAAATTTAAGTCTATTATTTTTAAATTTTTATTTCAAATATAGTCAAAACTTATTTTGTTATCTAGTTTTTTTATTAATTCTTCATAAAAATTATCAAATTCTAAATTATCTAGAATAACTAATCAATTTTTGTCTATAATTATGTCTAAAATAGTAGTTTTTGATTTTTCTATTTCTTGTAAATTATCTATTTTTCCAATAAAAATTTTATCTAAATTAAAAGTATCTTTTCTTATTTCTCATATTTTTTTTATCAAAATAATTTCATCGATTATATCTCACCAAAAAGTTATTTTGTACTCTTTTTTTAAATCTTTTGAAAAAATATTTATAGTATCTCATTTTTTGTTATAACTAGCAGATTTTTCAAATTCTGAATAACTATAATTTAAGGAAATTAATTTTTTTATTAATTCTTCTTGAGAAATATTTTGTCATTTTTTTAGCTCTATACTATTGTATAATAATTGAGATTTTTGATCTATTTTTTGTTCTATGAGGTTTGAACTGATTATAAAAAAAGAATTATCATTAAAAATATAGTCTATCAAATTATCTAGACTATTTATTATTTGATAATCAATATTTAAAAAATCCCAAATTTTAGTATATAAGTTTATTTTGTCCTCTAAAGCTATAAAAAGAGAATTTTGTAATTTATTTTCTTTTAAAACAAGGCTTTTAAAAAAAATATTATTTCAATTTATGTATGAGCTATTTTTTTGTAATTTTAACATATTTTCTTATTTGAATATTTTTTAAAATTTAGTAAAATAGTTTATATTATTTATTAAATTTTACAAGTGAATTTATTTTTAAATGCAGTTTCAAAAAAATGAATTTTGATTTTGTTTAATGATAAAAGAGAAATTCTAGTAAAAAAAGAAATTTTTGTTGCTTGAAATGAAAGTGAGAAATTAATAGAAATCTTGGATGACTTTTTAGTTTTAGGTACCGGTACCCAAAAAGGTACCGGTACCTACCAAAAATTAGAAAATATAGTTGTAGTTAATTGACCTTGAAGTTTCACAGGAATTAGAACAATAGTATTAATGGTAAATACTATAAATTTTGTTATACAAAAAAATTTGACTCCTATTAGTTTTTTTGATTTATTTGATAAATATCCAATAATAAAATCATCTTCAAAAAGAGACTCTTTTATAAAAAAATCTAAAAATAGTGAAATAGAAATATTAAAAAATGAAGAATTAATTAAATATTTAGAAGAAAATAATATAAAAAAAATTTATTGAGATATAAATTTTGACTTAGAAAATGTAGAAATAATTGAAAAAATAAATTATTGTGATATAATAAGAAAAATAAATTTTCTTGATAAAAAATTAATAGAGCCTTATTATATTAAAAAACCTAGTATTTCTTAAAAAAAATTTTATGTTAAATTTAGATAACCTAAGAAAATGAGAAGTTGTTGAAAAAGTCGTAAAAAGGCATTGGTTTGCTTTTGCTACTTTATTTTTTTATATATTTTTTTATATATTATTTATCATTATTTTGTATATCACTTTTTGATTTTGACTTATAGTAAATTTTGTGGTTTTGGTTATGAGTATGATTATGCTTATGATTTTTTATATAGAATGGCTTAATCATGAACTTGATATGTATGTGGTGACAAATAAAAGAATCATATGAATAGATCAAATATCTTTTCTTAATAGAACAGTTTCAGAATGTAGTTTAGTTGATGTTCAGGAGGTAAACTCAAAAACAAAATGAGTTTTTGCAAACTTATTTGATTTTGGTAGTGTAATGATTCAAACGGCTTGAAATGCTTCAAATTTCCATATGTCTATAGTTCCAAAACCTCTTCAAACAGCAAGACAAATACTTAATATAGTTGAAGAATTTAAAAAAGAAAATAAATGAAGTTGATTAGAAAAATAATTTAAATCTTGATTTTTTGTACCTGTTGTTATAAAAAAATCTTGATTTTTTGGAA
>CAZRIS010000009.1:0-11097 GCA_964600205.1 uncultured Candidatus Peribacteria bacterium
TCTATATGAGCTATAATACAAAAATTTCTTATTTTTTCTAATTGCATATTTTACATTTTTTATAAATTAATCTTCATTTTTTTTGTAATATTTATAAAAGGAAACTAAAACAAGATTATAAGTTCAAAAAATAAAAATAAATTCTAAAATTTTTAAAATCCAATAAAATAAAGCTTCTTTTCTTAAATCATTAGCTATTTCTTCAATTTTTTCATTTCAAAAATCCAATTTTAAAGCTTCATATTTAGCTTTTTCTACTCATAAATCTTGTCAAGATTGTTCAAGTAAAGCATATCTTAAATAAATTTTTTGTTTATCCATTTTATTTTGAAAATAAGTTTCTCATATATAAATAGGAGAAAAAATTCAAATAAAAACTAAAAATACAAAAACTAAACTAAAAAATTTTTTAAATCATTTAGTAAATTTAAAAGATTTTTTTATATAATAAAATGATTTTTTGAAATCTTTTCATTTTAAATATCTATCAACTAAAATAATATAAGAAAATAAAGTCTTATATGATAAATAAATAAAAGATAAAAATGATAATATAAGAACTATTAAGCTAATTATAGAAAAATAATTTGCATAATTAGATTTTACTTGATTAAAAACAATATCAATTCATCACAAAAATTCAATTAAGAAAAATAAAGAAATAAAGAAAAATAAAATAGGTAAGAAAAATATTCAAATCAAATGTAGAGTAAGAAAAAAATATTTTTTAAAAAATTTAAAATCAAAATAATAATTTTTAAAAAAACCTAATTTTTCTTTTTTTATATAACTAAAATTTAATCTTGTAAGTAAAACTTGACTATAAGAATATCAAATTATATAAGCAAAAAATAAAAATATTATTGCTAATACCAAAAATATCATATAATAAATATTTCATAAAAATACATAAATATTAAATCAAGCATCAAATATTCAAAGAAAATAAGCTATTAAAGCAAATATTAATAAAACAGGTAAAACCAATATTAAAATATAAAAAATAGAAATAACTACAATTAAAATTTTACTAAATGTAAAATGGAAAATATTTTTATATACAAAAAATAAATTACTAAAAATATTTGAACAAAGTTTTTTCATAAAAAATAATTAAATTTTAAAAACATAGATAGTATAGAAAGAAAGCTAAAATTTGCAATTTTTTTATATAATAATAAAATACTTAAAAATAAAAGTATAAAACTATGAAAAAATATGAAATAATTTTTTGAATAATAAAAGTTCCTTTGGATTTTTTGACAATAATCCTTAGTTTTTTTATTGCAAAAAAAATAAGATTAGTTACTGATCTAATACCAAATGTTCAATTACCAATAAAAACTATTGATGATAAATCACTTATTTTATATGCTACAGTTGCATGATTATTTTATATTTTTATTTTTGCTAGTCATAAACTATATTCGACTAAAATAACAAATTCAAAAATAAAAGAAGCTATTGATATAA
Organism: uncultured Candidatus Peribacteria bacterium; assembly: GCA_964600205.1. Classification (GTDB taxonomy): domain Bacteria; phylum Patescibacteriota; class Gracilibacteria; order BD1-5; family UBA6164; genus JALUWO01. The sequence goes on from CAZRIS010000009.1 coordinate 1,474, forward strand.
TAAGATACTGAGCTTATAGTTTCATATTTTTTTCAGTTTTAGTATATTTAACAAAATGATTTATCTGAAAAATAACAGAAATTCCAAGGCTTATAATCATATTTTCATTTTTTATTAGTTCATTTCTTGTTATCTTAGAAAGAATATTATTAAATAAAATTGAATATTTTTTACTTGAAAAAAATATTTTACCTAAAAAAAATTTATTATTAATAAACAACAAAAAAAATATTTCTGATATAGTAAAAGATATAAAAAATGCAAAAATATATGATATTTTTTGATATACTAATAAAAAAAGTATAAAAGATAAAAAAATAAAATTTTATGATTTCAAAAAAACTTTAAAATTATTAAAAAATAAAAAAATAGATGAAATTTTATATATTGATTCAGATTTTGATAAAGAAGAATTATACGAAATATGGGATTATTCTAGAATTTTTTGAATAAGATATAGATATATAACAAATTCTTTTGATATAACAAAATTAAATACAGAACTTTGACTTATAAATAAAATCCCTGTTTTAGAAATTAAAAATACACCTATAAATTCTATATGGGCCAAATTTTTTAAAAGAATTTTTGATATTTTTGGAAGTATAATTTGAATAATTATTTTTTCTCCTATAATGATAATTACTGCTATTTTAATAAAATTAGAAGATCCTAAATGACCAATTATTTATAAAAATAGAAGAATATGACAAAATTGAAAAATTTTTAATTTATATAAGTTTAGGTATTTAAAATGGGAATATTGTATAAAAGATTCTTACTGAGTAAAACCTAAAAATGATAAAGCTCTAGAATTTGAAAAAAAACTAATCTCAGAAAAATCTATCAGAAAAGGACCTTTGTATAAAATAGAAAATGATCCAAGAAAAACAAAAATTTGAAGTTTTATAGAAAAATATTCCATAGATGAACTACCACAATTTTTCAATACTTTAATCTGAAATATGAGTCTAGTTTGACCTAGACCACATCAACCAAGAGAAGTAAAAAAATATGAACTTTATCAAAAAAGAGTATTGACTATAAAACCTTGAATAACTTGAATGGCACAAGTAAATTGAAGAGAAAAAAATGATTTTAAAAAGGAAGTAGAACTAGATATATTTTATATTGAAAATCGGACTTTTATACTTGATTTAAAAATATTATTAAAAACATTTACAACTATTTTAAAAAGATAATTATGAAAAAAATGAAAAAAATATTAACTTTTATTCTAATACTTTTTAGTTTATTTTTTACAAATAAAATTTTTGCTGAAAAAAATACAAATATTTTCAAAAATTTAAATTACAAAAAAAATGTATTAGTAGGAGAAAAATGGGAAATTAATTTACAAAAACAAAAAAAACAAGCAGAAAAATTTTATAAATCAAGAATAATTTTTGAATGGGATATTACTTGAGAATCAACAAAATCTTGACCTATATTTTTATTAAATACAAAAAATTTCTGAGAAAAAACTATAAATTTAACTGTTTATAAAGTAAATTGATTAAGTAAAACTTCTATTTTTAATACAAAAATAAATGTATTTGTCTATAAAACAGCTATTCCATTTATAATAGAAAAAAATTTAGAAGAAAAATTCAAAGATTATTCTAAAAAAGCAAAAGAATCTTGAATTTTAACTTATAATTTAGCTTCTGTTAATAATTATAATTTATATAAACTAAACATTTTAGAAAAATATTATAATTTTGAAAAAAAATATAAAAAAACTTCTAATTACTTAACAATATGGGGACAAAAAGATTTTTTATTTGATGTAATATCAAAAATAAACAAAGAAAGCTCTTGAAAAAAAATAAATGATAAAATAAATCTAGTATTAATTTCAAGTTTTAATATAAATATTTTGGAATCTTATTTAAAAAATTTTATATCAAATAAAAATTGGATTTGAGAAATTTTGCTTTTAGATGAAACTAGTAAATATGAATTATTAAAACAACCAGAATCAATAAAAAAATTAGAAAATGAGATAAAAAATAATAAATATAATTTCATAAACTTAACTTCAAAAGAAAAAATTTCAAAAATATTTTTTATTTCTAATTTTATAAATTATTTATCTAATAACTGATTTTCTACACAAAATATTTACTTAATCATAATTATACCATTTTTGCTTTTATGAGTAAGTGTTTTTAAACATATTTTATGATTTCCTCCAATTTGAATTTTAATACCAACTACTATAACTATTTCAATGTTAAAATTTTGAATAATTGTAACATTAATACTTTTAATAGTTTTTCTTATAACTAATTTATTATTATCAAAAATAATAAATAAGTATAATATGCACTACACTCCTAAAATCTCAATGCTTACAATAATAAATATATTAGTTTTTATAATAACTTTAAATATTCTATCCACTTATCAATTAATAAAAATAGATATAAATGATATAATGTTTTTTATATTTTTTATACTAGTAGCAGAAAAATTAATAACAATAATTATATGAAAAGAATTTAATGAATATAAACAAAATTTATCTTATACTATAATATTTGCTTTTATATCTTTCATAATTTTCAAATTAAATTTTATAAAAACAATAATATTATCTTATCCTGAAATAATAATTTTACTAATTCCTATACTATTTATGATTTGAAGATTTACTTGATTAAGAATTAGTGAATATTTTAGATTTAAAGAGGTAATAAAAAATATTGAAGAATAAAAATAACTTCTAATTAGAAGTTATTTTTATTTGTCTTTCATCTTGTTTTTCTGTTTTAAATAATTCTATAATCAAATCTGGTTTATAATATTTTTCAATAATATCTGGCCATTCAACCAAAATAATTCAATTATTATTATCAAAAATATCTTCTGCTCAAATAGCAAAAAATTCATCATAATTAGAAAGTCTATATAAATCAAAATGATAAATTTCAACTTCTTCTTTATTTAAAAATCAATTATATTTATTATAATAAGTATAAGTTGGAGAAGTTATATCTTCTTTTACTTTTAATAAATTATTTAAAATATGCTTTGAAATAGTTGTTTTTCAAGCTCATAAATCTCATTTTAAAAATATTAAATATGGCTTAGCTAAAGGAATTTCTATATTTTTTAAATTAATTAAGCTATATTTTTTCATTTTTTCTAGTTAATTATATATTATTTTTTTGCAAAAAATTATTTTTTAGGTTATAATTGTAGTATATTAAATTTTACTAAATAACAAAAATTTTTATGGAAACATTAATAGAAGTAAATAAAAGAGAACAAGATTGAATTTTAATTTTTGAATTCAATTGAGAACTTGATGAAACAAATGCAGATAAAACTTTTTCTGCAATTTATGAACAAATAGGAGATTTTTCTTGAGTTAAATTAATTTTTAATCTAAAATGATTAAAATATCTAAACTCAAAATCTATTTGATATATTGCAGATATTTACTCAAATGTAGAAGAAAATGATTGAAAAATGTATATTAGTGATTGTGATGAAGGAGTAAAAGATGTATTAGAATTAGTTTGAATAACTACAATAATTCCTACAGTAGATACTGAAGAAGAAGCTATTAAAGAATTAAAAGGATAATTTTTACAAATTATCCTTTTTTTACTATATTTTTTAATTTTTCTTCAAATTTGTCAAAAGAAAAATCTTTTGCTCTTTTTTCACAATCATTTCTCATTTCTAAACATCTTTTAGGAGTTAAATAATTGATTCATTCTATTATATCTTCTACTTTAGCTCAAGCAGGTATTAAATAACCTGTTTTTTTATGTATTATAGTTTCTTTTAATCATCATTCATTAACTCCCAAAACTGGTTTTCAAGCAGCCATGGATTCAACTGGACTCATTCAAAAATCCTCATCTATTGGAACATAAATAGTTGCTATAGCTTTTCAAACACATTCATAAAATCAAATATTTTTAGGAAAAGTTTTAAAAATTATATTACTATATCATTTAGCTAGTTTAAAAATCTTTTCCTTTGCTGGATCATTTTCTCAATAAACTACAATTAATTTCTTATCAGGCATTTTCTTAAAAGCTTCAACTACTCTATCTACTCTTTTAGCATCAGCTAATCTAGCAAAACTAAGATAATAATCTCATTCTCAAACCCATTTAAATTCATCTAATTTCACAGGAGGGTAAAGAACAATTGAATCATAACCTAAAAATTTTTTTAATCTTTTTCTAGTGTTTTCCGAATTAGTTAAAATTAAATCCATTTTTTTTATATCTCTTTCATACATTCTTTTAAAAATAAAAGAAATTAGCTCAAAAGCTGGCCTTAAATACCATTTTACTTTTTTTAAATATTCTTCCCTTAAATCATATAAATATCTAGGTGGAGTATGACAATAATAAATTTTTTTTGAATCTTTTCTACAATTTCTGACTGCACTTAAACAATCTCAAGAAAAAATAATTATATCATAATTTTTTAAAAATTTTGTTTTAAATAAAAAAGCTAATTTTAATTTTATATGTCTAAGTCATTTAGTAAAAATTTCTGAACTAACTTCTATTATTTTTCAAGTTACTCATTCTCTTTTTAAATCAAAACTACCTCTACTTACAAATCAAGTAGCAAGGTCAGAATTCAAAACTTTTTGCATCATTATAATAAGTCTTTCTCAACCTCATTTATACAAAAAAGTATCATGTAATATTATTATTTTTTTATCTTTCATTTTAATTCATTTAATAAATTTAAAGCTTGTATTGGAGTCAAATTATTTAAATCAATATTTTTTAATTCTTTTTCTACTTCACTTTCCAAAACTACTTTTTTTTCAACTACTTTTGGCTCGAAACTATCAACTAAACTCAATTGCTTAAAAGTATTATTATTTTTTGCTTCCAAAATTTTTAACATTTGTCTTGCTTCTTCTAAAATTTCTTTACTTAATCAAGCTAGTTTTGCTACTTCTATTCAATAAGATTTATTTATTCATCAAGGAACAACCTTTCTTAAAAATACAATATTTTCATCATTTTCTCAAACAGAAACAGAATAATTTCAAACTCAAGTTAAAATTTTTGATTCTTTTATAAGTTCATGATAATGAGTAGCAAAAAGTGTTTTACATTTTATTTTTTCACTCAAATTTTTAAGTATTGCCCAAGCTATACTCATTCAATCATAAGTAGAAGTTCATCTTCAAACTTCATCAATAATAACAAAAGAATTTTTCGTAGCATTATTTAATATATTTGCTACTTCTTGCATTTCTACCATAAAAGTAGATTGTCATAAATACAAATTATCTGAAGCTCAAACTCTTGAAAAAATTCTATCTGTAATAGGAATTTTTGCACTTCTTGCTGGAACAAAACTTCAAATATGAGCAAGTAAAATAATAAGAGCATTTTGTCTTAAAAAAGTAGATTTTCACCCCATATTTGGTCAAGTAATAAGGTGAATATACTCTTTTTTGTTTAACTTTAAATCATTGCTTATAAAATCTTTTTCTATTTCTTCTATAACAGGATGTCTTCAAGATTTTATTTCCAAATCATAATTATCTGAAACTTCTGGTCTATTATAATTATTTTCATAAGCAACTTTTGATAAAGAAACTTGAAAATCCAAAAGAGCAGTTTTTTTTGATAAATTTTTTATTTCATTAAAATTATCTAAAATTTCAGCTCTAATTTCTTGAAAAAGCTCATATTCTCTACTAGCCAAATTATTTTGAGCTTCTAAAAATTTTTGTTCATATTCTTTTAATTCCAAAGTAACAAATCTAGAAGAATTAACCAAAGTCTGCTTTAAAATAAAATAGTCTGGAACTTTTGATAAATTATTTTTTGAAACTTCTATAAAATATCAAGAATTATTTGTATATTTTATTTTCAAATTATTTATTTTTGTTTCAGAAATCAATTTTTGTTGATAATCAACAAGCCAATTTCAAGAATTTCTCAAAATTTCTCTATATTCATCTACTTTTTCATCATATCAATCTTTTATGATATTCCCATTTGTCAGAAGTAAATCTGCATCTTGTTTTATTGACTTATCTAAAAGCTCTATTAAATTTTTTATTTTTTCCATTTTATTATTTTGGTTAAAATAACTTTTCTTATATTTTAAAAAATAATATTTTTTTGTAAAAAATTTTTATTTTTTTATTTTTAAAAAGTATGAAAAATTATTTAGTATTTTTAGGTATATTATAATACTCAAGTAAAAATTTAGCTATATTATGAAAAATATGACTTGATGTAGCACCTCAATATATACTTGTTCTTGGTCTTTCTAATTTTACAACAACTACAAATTTAGGATCCTGAGCAGGTCAAAATCATACAAAAGATCAATTAGTAGAAGCAACTCATTTATCATAACCTCATTTTATAGCTATTTGAGCTGTTCAAGTTTTTCATCATAGAGTATATCATTCTACATTTCAAGATTTTGCTACTCAATTATTTATAGAATCAACAAGCATTCTAGTTATTTCTCTAGAGGTTGATTCTTTTATAACTCTATGATCAATTTCTGTTTTATATTTTAAAATCTTTCAATTTGGATAAACAATTTTATCAACTATATGGGGTTTCACATAAAATCAACCATTTACTAAAGCAGAATAAGCTACAGCCATTTGAAGTGGAGTTACACTTATTCAAAGTCAATATGATGAAGTAAAAAGTCTTGCTCTTGACCATTTTTCATAACTATCAATAGGTTTATATACTTCTCATTCTAAACTAATTCAAGTAGGTCTTCAAAATCAAAATTTATTTAAATATTCATAAGCTATAGCTTTTCAATATTTTTTTGCTATTTTAAGCATTCAAACATTACAAGAAAAATTAAGTGCATGTCAAAAAGTATGATATCAAAGACATTTTCTAGAAACATTTGAAATAGTAAAATCATCAATTGTTACCTTTCATTTATCTTCATATTTGCTATATTTTGTTATTTCTCAAGAATCAAGTCAAATAGCAACAGTAATAGGTTTCATAATCGAACCTGGTTCATATAATGAACTTATAGTATCATTTACATAAACTCAAGCTCAAAAATTATTTTTAAACTTATATTTCACTATTGCAGGATTTCATATTTCATCTTTAGTTGCTTTTCTTAATTTTATTTTTTTTCAGTTATAAATAAAATCTTTTCAATTTTTTGAATCAACTACATATAAATCAATTCATTTTAAATCTTCTAATGGATTTGGATATTTTGAATAATTTACCTTTTCAAGTTCATAAACATTTCAAGGATTATTAGGATCATAACTTGGATAATTAGCCATTGCAATAATTTCTCAAGTTTTTGGATTCATAACAACAACACTTCCCTTATTTGCCCTAAATTTTTTAACTCAAGCTTCTAAAAATTCTTCTACTTTTTTCTGAACATTTCTATCTATTGTAGTATAAATTTGAGCTCATTCTCAATAAAGTCCTCAAAGTTCAAGAGAAATAGGATTTATGATTCTTCATTTTATATCTTTTTTAGCTAGAATAAAACCTTTATTTCATTTTAAAATATCATTAAAATATCATTCTAATCAATAATGCCCAACTCAAGCATTATCTATAAATCAAATAACTTGAGAAGCTAATTTTTTTTCTGGATAATATCTTTGAGGATATGGTGTTAAGATTATAAATTTATAAATACTATTTTCTTCACTTAAAATTCAAGCTTTCACAGCTTTTTTTTCTTCTTTTAAATATTTATCTAATTTCTCATTTTCTTGAATTGATAATTTTTTTATTATTGGAATATATCTTTTTATTCTTTTTCTTATTAAATACTTTATTCTAGGTTCTGGAATATCTATAAACTTAGATAATTTTTGTGCTACTAAATCTGGTAAAACTATTTCCTCAGGATTAACATATAAATTTCAATTATTTACATAAACTCAAGATAATCATAAATTTTTTATAGACTTTTGTTTATTTTCACTAAGTCAAGAAACAAGCAAAACAGAAGTAACTTTTAAATTTGATAATTTATTTTTTATAGTATCTAAAATCAAATTTTTTATATATTTCTCATCATATTTGAAATCTTTTATTTCTAATTTTTTTACAAATTTCAAAATATTTTCATAACATTCTTTTTTTGTTTTATTTTTACAAGTTTCATCATAAACAATATCTCTTAAAAAAAGCATTAATTTAGTTTTGTTTCAAGGCATAGTTGGATCAACAGCTAAATCATTTAGATTAAGAGAAGTAGCTAAGATATTAGGATTTTTACTATAAATATTTCATCTAGTAACTGGAATTTCTACCTTTCAAATTTGTTGTTTATCTGCTAAAGTTTTATAATATTTATAATCTAAAACAGTATAAGAAAAAACTTTTGAGATTAATATTATTCCTCAAAAGATAAATAAAAAAAATACTATATATTCTCTTGGAATATGATTAAAAAATCTTTTTAATTTTTTTATAAACATAATTTTTTTATATTTTGTTTTTAAATTTCTCTAAAATATAAGGTAATTTTTTATTTTCTCAAGAATTTTTTTGATATTTTTTTAAAATATTTTTGAAACTTATTTGTGATTCTTTATAAGTCCCTACACATTCAAAAGGTTTATTTTCTGTTAAGCCTAAAAGTCAAGCATAAATTTCTTCTAGATTTTTATTCTCAAGTAAATTTCTAGAAAAAATTTTTATCATTTCCTCTTCAGGTAAATATTGAGCCAAAATTAAATATACAAAGGCACATTTTTCACAATTACAGCACCAATTTTTTTCTTGTTTTTCTCAATTTATTTTAAAATTCTTATTACAACTAGAAAAATCATAAAAATATTTTTTAGCTTTTTTTGAAAAAATTTCAGCTATTTCTAATTCTCACATTTTTCTAAGTTTCGAATAATAATTTATATTTCAAATATTTTTTTCAACATATTTTCTAAAGTCATTTTCAAATTCTTCACTTTTTGAATATTGATGATTAATTTTTAATCCTTGCCAAATAGTATTTGGTTCATTTGCTGAAGCTTCATTACTTAAAACTATATTTTTATAATTATATAAATATGCTGAAATAAGGCTTACAAAAGCTATAATTCAAGTTATTGGAACATGTCAATTATAGTACCCAACTTTATTTAAATTAAATAAATTTTCACTTATTTTTCTTTTTACAAGCATTGTTTTTTTTCACAAAATTTTTAGAGTATTTTCTTTTATTTTATCAATTTTTCCAAATACAAAAGCATCAAAATTTTTTCATTCTTCTTCTAGTAAAATACTTGATACAATACTATCTTTTCATCATCACCACATTAATAAACTAGAATCCCTTAATCCTTTTATCAAGGGAAATTTTTCTTCTTTTTTTAAAAAATTTTGAAAATTTAAAATATTTTTAAAATCAAAATTATTTTTTATAAAAAATTCTCAAAGTCCATTTCTATAAAATTTTTTCCAAAAATTAATATTTTCTCAATCTAAAAATCAAGATTTTACTATTAAATTTTTTGTTGGAAAAAGTTTATAATAACTTATTCAAAGAGCAATATGAGCATGAAATAATAAATTATTTATAATTTTTTCATCAATTTTTTCTCTCAAAATAAAATCACTATTTTTAAAATCAATTTCTTCTTCAAAAAATTCT
>CAZRIS010000010.1:0-10805 GCA_964600205.1 uncultured Candidatus Peribacteria bacterium
ATGCCATGAGAAATGATAAAATAAAAAAATCAAACTTAAATAAGTTTGATTTTTTAGTTTTTTAATAAAATATCTGCAACTTCAGATTCCTCAATTTTTAAATCATCAAAAATTTTTTTCAAAAGTCATTTTCATAAATCTTTATTTGAATGAACTGGTATTGTAGTTCTATTTCAATTAAATTCTATAAAAATATGACTTCATCTTCTTCTTAATTCCTTAGCTCAATATTTTGAAAGAATTTTTATTAAATTCTTTGCTGAAATCACTGGTAATTTTACCATTTTTATCAAAATTTAAATATAAAATATTATCTCAAGCTAAAATATTTTTTTCTCATTCTTTATACATATCAAAATACATTCATATAAGATCTTCTAAATTAGAAGCTAATTCCTTTTTATTATCTGCAAATGTATGACATCATCTAAAAACTGGACAATAAGCCATAAAAGTACCATTATCATCTTTTTCTACTATAATTGGCAACTTTATATCTTGCATAAAAATCATTTTATAATTATAATAATAAAAATATTATATACATATTAAAAAAAAATCAAACTAATTTTAGTAAGCTTATTAAAATTAGTTTGATTTTTTTATACTATAGCAACATATTTTCTTCTATAAATTCTTCAATCAAATCTTTTTCTTCTTTTTTCAAAGAATTTTACAGTTCCATCTTTAGTAGCAAACAAAGTAAAATCATGACCTTGAGCTACACCTTCAGCTGGCCAAAATTTATTACCTTTTTGTCTTACTATAATATTTCAAGCTATAGCTTTTTGTCCACCAAATAATTTCACACCAAGCCTCTTGGCATTACTATCTCTACCATTATTAGTAGATCATTGAGCTTTCTTGTGAGCCATATTTCTTTAATTAATTTTATAAAATATTTAATATTTTTTATCTAGAAGCAAACCTAGCAAATGCTTTATTAGCTTCTGCCATTTTATATACTTCTAATTTTTTTCTTACAGCATCTCCTGTTTCATTAGCAGCATCTATAAGTTCTCCTGCTAATAAAACTGGAAAATTAGCACCTTTTTTCTTTCTAGCAGCATCTAAAATCCATTTTGAAGCAAGAAAAATTTGTCTTTTAGATTTTACTTCTTGAGGTACTTGATAAATAGAACCTCAAACTCTTTTAGGTCTAACTTCAATTTTTGGCATTACATTTTCTAAAGCTCTAAAAAATATAGCTTTAGGATCTTTATGTCCTTTTGATTTTATAATTTCAAAAGTTTCATTCATAAGCCTTATAGCTAGAGATTTTTTACCATGTAACATTACATAATTAGTAAATTTCTCTAGTAAAGCTTCTGTTTTTGCATTACTCATTTTTTATTTAAATTAACAATTATAAAATATCAATAAAATTGTGTAATATTTTCAGCAATTGTTAGAACTTACTGCACAATTTTATTATTGGATAATAAAAATTTATTATTTAGGTTTTTTAGTACCATATTTAGATCTAGATTGTTTTCTATTTTGTACTCCTTCTGTATCAAGTACTCATCTAACAACATGATATCTAACTCATGGTAAATCCTTAACTCTACCTCATTTTATAGCAACAACAGAGTGTTCTTGTAAATTATGACCTTCTCAACCAATATAAGCATTTACTTCATATCAGTTAGTAAGTCTTACTCTTGCTACTTTTCTAAGGGCAGAGTTTGGTTTTTTAGGTGTCATAGTAGTAACTTTAACACAAACTCATCTTTTTTGAGGACAACCTCCATCTATAGCTACTTGTTTACCTTTTAAAGTATTTTTAGTAACTTGTAAAGCAGGAGATTTACTCTTTTTATAAGGAGTTCTTCTTTTTCTTTTTACTAATTGATTTATAGTAGGCATCTTTTATATTTTAATAAATTAATATTCTAGTAATAAAACTATCAAATCTTAAAAAGATTATTTTTAGTACATAATACAAAAAACTATCTTTTTTTCCATTGTACAGCTCTTCTGGCTTTATGTCTACCTGGTTTCTTTCTTTCAACTTTTCTTGCATCTCTAGTTAAAAGTCCAGATTTTTTTAATATTGGTCTAAGTCCAGGTTCAGCTTCTACTAAAGCTTTTGCTATACCATATTTAATAGCATCAGCTTGTGCAGATTCTCAAGAACCATTTACTTTTACTTCAAAATAAAATTTATTTTTAGTTTTAGTAAGAGTTAATGGAGTATATAATTTTTCAAATAAATCTGCTCTGCTAATATAATCACTTATTTCTTTTCCATTGATTATATTTTTTCATTTTCAAGCATACAATCTAACTTGTGCAGAAGCTGTTTTTCTTTTTCAAACAGAATAAGTATATTTACTCATAAATTAATTTTATATTATAATTTTATAACTTCAGGTTTTTGTGCAGCAAAAGTATGTTCACTACCAGTAAATAATTTTAATCTAGAAATCATAGATTTTCTTAATTTATTCTTTGGTAGCATTCAACTTACTGCAAATTCTATAGCTTTTAATGGTTTTTTAGCTAAAAGATCTTCTAAACTTATTTTTTTTAATCCTCATAAATAACCAGTATGTCTATAATAAATTTTATCAGACATTTTTTTACCAGTTACTTTAAATTTATCAGCATTAATAACAATAACATAATCACCATTATCTACATGAGGTGCATAATCAACTTTATTTTTACCCTTTAGTATAACAGCTATCTTTGTAGCTAATCTACCAAGAGTTTGACCTTTTGCATCAACAATATACCATTTTCTATCATTACCTTTTATTTGTTTAGGCATTATAGTTTTCATTTTCCTAATTTTTAAATAATTAAACTAATTCTAATTTTACTAATTTAGCATTATCTCAATCTCTATATTTTATAGGAGTAATTCTAGTAAAACCAGATTTTCTTTCTTCTTTATATTTAGGTGCAATATTTTTAAATAATTCTAATGAAGCTTCTTTTGTATAGACAACTTTCATAACTTGTCTAATAGCATTCATTTCATCTTTTGTATTAACAATATTTATCAATTTATCTACTAAAGGAATTATAGACTTAGCTCTTTTTTCTGTAGTTTTTATAGATTTATGCAGAAAAAGAGCAGTAACTAAATTCCTTTGCATTGCATCTCTATGAGCAAATGTTTTATTGTTAAATTTAAGATGTTTTCTAACTCTATGTCTCATAATATTTTATTAATTTTAAGTTATAATTTTAATCATCTCATAATAATTTTAATCATCTTGCTGCTAATTCACTTCTAATCTCTGTCATAGCTTTTTTACCAAATCATTTTATTTGAGATAATTTTGTTTCAGTACATTTAGTTAATTGCTCTACAGATAATATTCATCAATTTATTAAAGCATTTAATGTTCTTGGAGATAATCACATAATTTCAATTGGAGTATAACTTTCTTTTTCTAATTCTTCTTTTATAACCTCTTTTTCTCTATTTAATAAATCTTTTACATTTGAAATAAATTTTCATTCAACTTGTAATCCTTCTTCATTAAATAAAGAGAAATAAGAAGCCAACATATCTCAAGAAAATTTCAAAGCATCAACAGGAGTTATTGAACCATTAGTTTTTATCTCAATTCTCAATGTTTCTAAATTTGTAATTTCTCCATGTCTAGTTTGTTCTATATCATATTTAACATTTAAAACAGGAGAAAAATTAGCATCAATAAGTAAAACATTCACATCATCTTCTCTTTCTTTTAATTCTTCAATACTCTTATATCATACTCATTTTTCAACTCTAATTTCTAAATTTAACTCTAATCAATCTTTATCAATTTCTGTTATATATAAATCTTTATTTAAAATTTCAACTCAAGCTGGAGTTTGTATATCTCAAGCTGTAACAATTCAAGCTTTATTTTTTTCTAATTTCAACCATTCAACTCAATCATCTTTTTTTTCTATAACTAAATCTTTCAAATTCAACATTATATCTAAAACACTATCTTTTATACCTGGTAAAGTAGAATATTCATGACTTGCTCATTTTACTTTTATTCAAGTAACTTTTGAACCAGGAATTGTAGAAAGCAAAACTCTTCTTAAAGAATTTCAAAGAGTAACACCATAACCTCTTGGAAGTGGACTTACTTCAAAAACTGAAATATTTTTATCCAAATCCTTTTGAGATATTTTTGGTACTCAAATTGATTCGTGAATAATATGCATATTGTATGAGTTATAAAAGTATAAAACTACTTAGAGTAGAATTCAATAATTTTTTGAATATCAATTATTTGTTCAAAATCATCTTTTTCAGGTAAAGATTTTATTGTAATTTTTAAAGTTTTAGGATCAACATCCAACCATTTTACATTAGTAACTTTACCTTTATTATTTTTTGCAAATTCTTGTAATTCTTCAAATAATCATTTATATAATGGAGATTCTTTCATTTTATCTCTAAGTTCAATAACATCTCAAACTTTTACAGAAATTGATGGGATTGTAACTTTTATTCAATTTAATTTAAAATGAGCATGTGAAACAAATTGTCTTGCTTGCATTCTTGTTCTAGCTAAACCTGATCTGTATATAACATTATCTAATCTTAATTCTAATAATCTCATCATTTTTTCTCAAGTAGTACCTTCAGCATGTGATTTTTGAGCTTTTTTAAAGTATGAAGCAAATTGTTTTTCACTTAACCCATACATTCTTTTTGCTAATTGTTTTTTTCTTAATTGAACACCATATTCACTAGCTTTTCTAGTTTTTAATGGAGCTCTTTTTCATTTACTTAAGTCATATTTTTCTGTTCCAAAAAGGTTCACACCTTCCCTTCTACATAACTTTTTTTTCGGTCAAGTATATCTCATAGATTACTTTTAAAAATTAAAAATTAAGTTTTTTATATTATTTTTAGAAAATTATAATTTTCTAACTTTCTTTTTTCTACATCCATTATGAGGAATAGGTGTAACATCAAAAATAGCTCTTAAATCTAATCCTCCTGAAATTAAACCTCTTATAGCTTGTTCTCTACCAACTCAAATTCATTTAACATAAACATCTACACTTTCCATTGAATGTAATTCTTTTGCTTTTTTAGTAGCTTGTTCTGCTACAACTTGTGCAGCATAAGGAGTAGCTTCTCTAGCTCATTTAAATCAAGCACTTCACCCAGATGCCCAAGTTAAAGTATTACCTTTTTCATCTGTTATAGTAACTATAGTATTATTAAATGAAGCTAATATATGAGCTTGTCCATGTTGTACTATTTTTCTTGTTTTTTTACTTTTTTTAGTAGTAGCCATATTTCCTATTAAAAATTTAAATTATATTATTTTTTCTTATTAGCTATTGCAACAGATTTTCATTTTCTAGTCTTTGCATTAGTTTTTGTATTTTGACCTCTAACTGGAAGTCTTTTTTGATGTCTTATTCATCTATAACATCTAATTTCTATAAGTCTTTTTATATTTCATTGAATTTCTCTTCTTAAATCTCATTCAACTGTAAGTTTTTTTATTTCAGCTCTTAATTTATCTAATTCTTCATCAGATAAAGTATCAATTTTTACTGTTGGGTCTATTTTTGTTGCTTCACATAATTTTAAAGCAGTAGATTTTCCTATACCATATATATATGTTAAAGCTACCCATACATGTTTACCTTTTGGTAAATTTACTCAAGCAATTCTAGCCATTATATCTTATTAATTAATAAAATTAAAAATAACAAGATTAACCTTGTCTTTGTTTATGTTTTGGGATTTTACATATAACTCTTACTATCCCTTTTCTTTTTATTACCTTACAATCTTTACAGATTGGTTTTACAGATGGTCTTACTTTCATAATCTTTTATATAAAAAAATAATTATTACTTTATTATTTTTGCCTAAAAACTATCCTTCATTTAGACAAATCATATGGACTTAACTCAATTAGAACTTTATCTCATTCAATAAGTTTTATAAAGTTATTTCTCATTTTTCAAGATAAATAACCTTTTACAACTCATCATCAAAAATCATCTGGTAATTGTACATCAAAAACCAGACCAGGTAAAGCTCTAATTATAGTTCATTCTACTTCTATTTTGTTATCTTTACCAGACATAAAATGTATTTTTAATTTAAATAGCTTGCCCTAGTTTATAAAAAACAAACAAAAAAGCAAATTTTTTTTTGACTTTTTTGTTAAAAAATTTTTTACATATTTATTTTTGTCTTATTTTCTTTCATTCTTCTATCTATAATTTCCTTTATTTTTTCCAATAATTTTGGATATTTAAAAGAAATTTCTTTTATAGAAAAATCAAGCATAACTAAGATTTTAGAATCCATAATTGCCCTAACAGAAGCAGTTCTTTTTCAAAAATTTCAAAAAATAGCCATTTCTCATAAAATTTCTTGAGAATAAATATGTCATAAAACTATTTCTTCTCAATTTCTTTCTACAAAAGCTTCTAGTTCTCAAAATTCTAAAAAATATATAGCATTAGCTTCATCTCATTCTCTAAATAAAATTTCTCAAGGGGATAATTTTCTTTCTTGAACAAAAAGTTCTAAATTTTGTATTTCTTCATCAGATAAATCTTTTAATAATTCTATTTTTTTTAATTTCATATTTTTTTTTATTAAAAAATTATTTTTGTACTTCTATTTTATAAATTTCTAAATAATCTCAAAGTTCAACTTTTACATTTCACTCAAATCTAATTCAACATTCTGTAGGTCATTCAAGAGATTTAACTTCTTCAACTCATTGCTTTAATGATGTAATTTTTCAAGTTCATACTTTTTTATCTTTTCTTATAACTCTAACTAATGTATTATTTTCAATTTTTCAATCTTCTGGTATTATAAGTCCTAGAATCATAAATTTCTTATCTGAATAAAATATTCATCAAACTTTTGCTTTTGCTAAAATAATTTCAACTTCTTTTGGATCAAGCATTCAAGTTATAATTTTTTCTACTCTTTCTGTAATATGATAAATAACACTACTAGAAATATATTCTATTTTTGATGATTCTAAAGAATTTTTAGCACTATTAACAACTCAAACATTAAATCATATAAGTATAGCATTAGAACCTTCTGACATTAAAATATCTGATTCTGTTATATTTCAAACTCAAGAATGAATAATTGAAATATTAGTTTCAGGAGTTGATAATTTTAATAAAGCTTGTTTAATAGCTTCCAAACTTCAATTTGTATCTGCTTTTACTACTAATTTTAATTGCTTTAAATTTCAAGCCTTTATTTTTGACATCAATATATCAAGTCAAGATTTTTTATTTTTTTCTTTTTGAGCCATTATTTCTTTATATTCTTCTGCTTTTTGTTTTGCTAATGCTGGAGTAGCTACAACTTGTAAATAATCTCAACCATTTACTACTTTATCTAATCAAACAATTAAAACTGGATCACCTGGAAAAGCTTTTATTATCCCCTTATTTTCATAATCTTTTAATATTTTTACCTTTCAATAAGAATCATTACAAACTATAGAATCTCATTTATTTATTGTTCAAGTATTTATTAAAACAGTAGCAACTGGTCAAAGTTTTGAATCAAGATGTGATTCTAAAATAGTTCAAATTGCAGGTCTATCAGGATTAGCTTTTAATTCTTTCATCTCTGCTACTAATAAAATCATCTCTAATAATTCATCAATTCAAAATCAAGTTTTAGCTGAAACTGGAATCATAGGAGTATCTCCTCACCAATCTTCAGGAGTAAGTCAATTTTCTGCTAGTTGACCTTTTACAAAATCAGGATTAGCTCACTCTTTATCCATTTTATTTATAGCAACAATAATTGGTATATTAGCTTCTTTTGCATGATTTATTGATTCTATAGTTTGAGGTTTCACTCATTCATCTGCTGCAACTACTAAAATAGCAATATCAGTAGCTTTTGCTCATCTAGCTCTCATAACAGTAAAAGCCTCATGACCTGGAGTATCCAAAAATGTAATTTTTTGTCAATTTTTCTCAACTTGATAAGCTCAAATACTTTGAGTAATTCCTCAAGCTTCTCAAGCTGTAACATTAGAATTTCTAATATAATCAAGCAATGAAGTTTTTCAATGATCTACATGTCACATTATACTTATAACTGGAGGTCTTGGTTTTAATTTTGAAGGATCATCTTCTTTTAGTAAATCATCTAAACTTAATTCCATTACATCTTTTACACTTAATCAAGAAGATTTATCTTTTTCTACTTTTACTTCAAAAGTTTCTGCTATAATAGCAGCTGTTTCAAAATCAATTTTTGAATTTATATTTACCATCATTCAATTCTTCATAAATTCAACTATAAGCTCTGGTAATGCAACTCAAATCTTTTCTGAAAATTCTTTTAAAGTCAAAGTTTCTGGTAAAATAACAGTTTGTCATTTATGTGATACTAAATTTTGTTTTATTTCTTCTACTTTTTTTTCTTCTTTTTTTGATTTTATTTTATTTGACCTAACAAAAGCTTTTGGAGAATTATCTTCTTCTTCAAAAAAACTAAATCTTTTTTTCTTTCTTGAAACTGGTTTTAATTTAGACTTTTTTTTCTTTTTTTCTTCTTTTTTTTCTTCTTGATCTTGATTTTTATTTTTCTTTTTAAATGATTTTTTTGTTTTTGATTTTCAAACATTTAAAGAAGTCTCATTATCTTCAGAGACTTTAGATTCAGAAACAACTTCTATTTTTTGAATTATTTTTTTCTTTGAAATTGGTTTTTTTTCTTGTTTTTCTTCTTTTTTTGGTTTTATTTTATTTTCTACTTTTTTAATTTTTTCTTCTTTTACTTCTTCTGTTTTTTTCTTTTTTATTACTTTTTTTATTACTTTTTTCTTTATTACTTTTTTTTCTTGTTTTTCCTCTTGTTTAGAAGTTTCTGCATTATTGTTTTGTAAATTTGAATAATAATCATCCACTATTTTTTTATCTGCCATTATTTGTTATTCTTTAAAATTTAAATTATTTTTATGCAAAATAATAGTATTTTTTAGTTTTTTGTCAAAAAAATATGAAATTTTACTTGTAAAATATGATTTTTTTTATAATCTTTTAATAAATTTTTTATTAAATTAAAAAAATAAAATGATACAAAAAATAGAAAATATCACAAAAACTTTTTTTCAAAAACTTGATATAGTTTTGGAAAATATAGAAGTAGAAAAACAAAAAGAAAATGTTTTTTTAATAAAAATAAAAACTCCCGATTCTTGAATAATAATTTGAAATCACTGAGAAAATTTAAAAAATTTTGAAAATATTTTAAAATTACTAATTTCAAGAAAATTAGAGGAAAAAATAAATATTCACCTAGAAGTAAATGATTATATTTATAATAAAGACCAAAAATTATTTAATTTCATAGATTCAAAAATAGAAATTGTACTAAAAACAAAAAAGGATTTCAGACTTCCTTTTCTAACTGCTTATGAAAGAAAAAAAGTTCATTCTTATGTTGCTTCTCTAAATAATCCACAAATTTTCACAAAAAGTAAATGAGAATGAAAACAAAGAAGACTTTATCTATGTGCAAAAGATGAAAAAATAACTATAGATTTAGATTGAACTGATATTTAAATTTTAATAGAAAATATATGAAAAAGCTATTTATAATAATTTCTTTAATTTTAATTATAGCTTGATTTTATAAAATAAATGAAAACAATTATAAAACCATAAGAAAAATAAAATTAAACACAATAAATCACCCAGAATGATTACCTAAAAAAAATATAGCAAAAATAACAAGTTTTTGATTTTCAAATGTAAAGGCTGATTATTATTGGCTTGAAACTATTCAATATATTTGAGCAAATGCTATAAAATCTGAATACAAAAAATATTTATATAAAATGCTTGATTTAATAACTGAATTAAATCCTTATTTTTACCATCCATATAAAATATGATTATTATTACTTCCAAATTATAATAAAAGATATGAAAACTTAACAGAAAAAAAACAAGAAGAATATAAAAATCAAGCTATAAAAATATGACTAAAATGAATAAAAAATACTTGTAACACTAAAAAATTAGAATTAATAAAAAAAGAGGATAATTTAAAAAAATTATGGACTGAAGAAAAATATAAAAATCCATGTAAAGATTATTTAATACCATATTATCTTGCATTTGATTATTATTTCTACAAAAATAATCCTAAAAAATCTGCTTATTACTACAAAGTAGCTTCAGCAAATACTGATTCTTTAGAATGAGCAAAAATTTTAGCTGCTATAATGAAATCAAAAGCTTGAGAAAGACAAAAAGCATTTTTTATGTTTATAAATATGGCCATAGCAAATTGAAAAGAAAATAAAAATAAGGCTTGTTATAATTTTGCTAACAAACTAAATAATATTTGATATTCTATATTCTCTTGAAAAATAGCTTTTGATTGAAAAATATTAAAAGAATTAGATTCTTTAAGAAAATTATTAAAAACAAATAAAAAAGAAAAAGATGATACTTGTCCTAATTATGTAAACAAATCAATTAGAGTACTAAATCTAGCTTACCTAGACTTAGCAAATAAAGCTTATTACAAAAAATTTCAAAAATATGCTCAAACTCCACAAGATTTAAAAAAAGCAAATTTTATAAATTATATTCCAAAAGATTATCAAGTGGAAGACAAACAATATATAGAATATTATTTTAATAAAAAATTATGAGTTTTTGACACTAGATGGCATTATTCAGGATAAAAAAAATAGCAGTTTAAACTGCTATTTTTTTTTACAATATCTTTTAGTATCTATTTCTAAAATTTTTTATTTTTTTAGTAAAAACTTTAAGCTAGAACTTTAAGTAAACTACTCTAG